>NZ_JBIATA010000020.1:0-1193 GCF_042891295.1 Streptomyces sp. NPDC001902
TTAAGGCTCCCAGTAGACGACTGGGTTGATAGGCCGGATGTGGAAGCCCAGTAATGGGTGGAGCTGACCGGTACTAATAAGCCGAGGGCTTGTCCTCAGATGCTCGCGTCCACTGTTTGGTTCCCGGGTTGCGAACGGTCGCACCGGTTGAACCAGTCACTTAACTGAAAAGTGTGCTTGTTCGCCTAACACCCGATGGTGTTTCGGTGGTCATAGCGTTAGGGAAACGCCCGGTTACATTTCGAACCCGGAAGCTAAGCCTTTCAGCGCCGATGGTACTGCAGGGGGGACCCTGTGGGAGAGTAGGACGCCGCCGAACAATCTTTGTGGACCCTCGGTCCTGGCCAAAGCGCTGGGACCGGGGGTCCTTTTGTTTTTTAGCGTGGTGCCCAGTTCGCGAACTGGTACGAGAGACTGGCACTACGGCAGCACAAACGACAGGAGTCACGTCGATGTCCAACTCGCCCGAGGAACGGCCTGATCGGCCTGAGCGGCGCGCTCCGCGCCAGGGCGGCGACCGGGGTGGATACCGCAGCGGCGGCCCCCGGCGCGAAGGCGACCGGGCCGGCGGCGGTTACCGCCGCGACGACCGGCCGCGTGGGCGGTCCGAGGACCGGGGTCGTGATGACCGGCGTGACGACCGCGGTGGGCCCCGTCGCGACGACCGGCCGCGTGATGACCGGCGCGATGACCGCGGTGGGCCCCGTCGCGACGATCGCCCGCGGTACGACCGTCCCCGTGAGGATCGTCCCCGTGACGACCGGCCGCGCTATGACCGTCCCCGCGAGGACAGGCCGCGTGTGGACCGGCCGCGCGATGACCGTGGTGGGTTCCGGCGCGACGACCGCGGTGGCTTCCGTCGTGACGACCGTCCCCGTGAGGACAGGCCGCGTGAGGACAGGCCGCGTGTGGACCGGCCGCGCGATGACCGTGGTGGGTTCCGTCGTGACGACCGGCCGCGGTACGACCGTCCCCGTGAGGATCGTCCCCGTGACGACCGGCGGGACGACCGTGGTGGGTTCCGTCGTGACGACCGGCCGCGCTACGACCGTCCCCGTGAGGATCGTCCCCGTGACGACCGGCGCGATGACCGTGGTGGGTTCCGTCGTGACGACCGGCCGCGCTACGACCGTCCCCGTGAGGATCGTCCCCGTGACGACCGGCGCGATGACCGCGGTGGGTTCCGTCGCGAC
>NZ_JBIATA010000020.1:1287-34711 GCF_042891295.1 Streptomyces sp. NPDC001902
CGGTGGGTTCCGTCGTGACGACCGGCCGCGCTACGACCGTCCCCGTGAGGATCGTCCCCGTGACGACCGGCGCGATGACCGCGGTGGGTTCCGTCGCGACGACCGGCCGCGGTACGACCGTCCCCGCGAGGATCGTCCCCGTGACGACCGGCGGGACGACCGGCCCCGTGGGCCGCGCCGGGACGACGACCGTGGCGGCTACCGTCGCGACGACCGTAGGGACGAGCGTCCCCGCGGCCCGCGTCGTGATGACGAGCGCGGCCAGGGCGGCGGCCGGCGGCCGTACGTGCAGGGGCGCGGGCGGTTCGAGAACACCCGGGGCCGTGACGAGCGCCGTGAGGAGCGGGAGCCGGTGAAGCGGCTGCCGATCCCGGACGACGTGACGGGTCAGGAGATCGACCCCAGCGTGCGTCAGGAGCTCATGAGCCTGCCGAAGACGCTCGCCGAGGACGTGGCGCGCAACCTCGTCATGGTGGCCCGGCTGCTGGACGAGGACCCGGACCTGGCCTACGGCTACTCCAGGGTCGCGCTGCGACTCGCGTCCCGTGTCGCCGCCGTCCGTGAGGCGGCCGGCTTCGCCTCGTACGCCACGGAGCGGTACGCCGAGGCGCTGGCCGAGTTCCGGGCGTGCCGGCGGATGACGGGCACGGTCGACCTGTGGCCGGTCATGGCGGACTGTGAGCGGGGCATGGGCCGCCCGGAGCGCGCGCTGGAGATGGCGGGCGCGCCGGAGGTGCACAAGCTGGACCGCGCGGGTCAGGTGGAGATGCGCCTGGTGGCCGCCGGTGCGCGGCGCGACATGGGCCAGAACGAGGCCGCCGTCGTCACCCTGCAGAGCCCGGAACTGGCGTCCAACGCCGTGCACCCGTGGACGGCGCGACTGCGCTACGCGTACGCCGACGCGCTGCTCGCGGCGGGCCGTGAGGACGAGGCCCGGGAGTGGTTCGCCAAGGCGCTGGAGGCCGACCAGAGCGGCAGCACGGACGCCTCCGACCGGCTGGCGCAGCTGGACGGCGTGGCCTTCGTGGACGCGCTGGACGAGGGTGCCGACGAGGGCGCCGGGGCCGGCGCGCCCGTCGCGGCGGATCGGGACGACGACGGCGACGACATCGACGACGACGCCGCCGAGGACTCCGCGGATGCCGAGGCCTCCGACGACGAGGAGCACGAGGCGCACGGGGAGCGCGAGGTCGGTGACGCCGGGGAGCCGGACGTCGACCTGACCGACGAGGCCGACCCGACGGCGTTCCTCGACGACCCGTTCAAGGAGCCCGCCAAGGGCACCGAGGACTGATCGCGGGAGCAAGGGGAAGGGCGGCATCCGCGTCACGCGGATGCCGCCCTTCGCGTTGTGCGGTTTCAGGCGGGCGTGCCGTCGAGTTCCAGGCTGCGCAGCACCAGGCCGGTCGCCGGCTTCGGGCCGAAGGAGGTCGACTTGCGCGGCATCGTCACACCCTGCTTGGCGAGGTCGTGCACGACGCTCTCGCGCACCGGGTGGATGAGCACGGCCGTGCCGCCGTAATGCTCGGCGCGCTCGACCGCGGCCTGGGTGTCGTGGATGTAGTGGATGTGCTCGGGGGCGTCCGGCACCTCCCAGATCCGGTCCAGGAGCAGGCTGTGCAGCACCGTGGCGTCCAGCTGCCGCCATTCCTCGGGCCGGTCCCCGGGGATGGCGCGGTCGAGGGCCTCGGTGTCCGGCCGGTCCAGGAGGTGGAAGCGGCCGTCGCCGGTGAGCAGGAAGGCGTTGCCCTCGGCCGCCGCGGCCTCCAGGGCGGCCAGGGCCTGCGGGAGGGGGCCGGGCAGCTCCTGTACGCGGAAGGCGTGGCGGGCCGCCTCGACGGCCCGTGCGACGGGCAGTTGCGGCAGCACACGGTGGATGGCGCGGACCCGCAGCGGGTAGCGGGCGGTGTCCACCAGCAGCACCAGGCCGTAGTCCCAGGGGCTGGGGGCCTCGTGCTCGGCCTGCAGCAGCAGGTACGTGGCCCAGCGGTGGTGGCCGTCGGCGATGACGGCCTGGTGCCGGGACAGGTCGGCGTCGACCGCGGCGATCGCCCCCGGGTCGGTGATCGCCCACAGCCGGTGGTGGATGCCGTCCTCGGTCGTCGTGGCCAGCAAGGGCGGCTCCGCGACGGTGCGTTCGACGACCTCGGCCGCCTCCCCGTCATCGCCCCGGTACGCCAGCAGCAGCGGTTCGAGGTTGGCGGCCGTGGCACGCATGAGCGCCGCGCGGTCGGCGACCGGGCCGGGCATCACGTCCTCGTGCGGCAGCACGATCCGTTCCTCGGGCGGGGTCAGGCGCAGGGCACCGATGAGGCCGCGCTGCACCTGATGGCCCTCGCGCTGCTCGTACACGTACAGGGCGGGCTTGGGGTCGAGGGCCAGGACGCCCTCCTCCTGCCATTGGAACAGCGCCCATGCGGCCTTGCGGTGCCGGCCGTCCGGGGGCTCGGCGGTGGGCAGGATGAGCCGCACGACATTGTGCGGGTCGGCTGTCTCCAGGTGCCGCTGTTCCTCGGGCCGGACGACGACGTCGTACGGTGGCGAGGTGACCGCGGCCAGGCTGCCGACCCGCTCGGGGACGTAGCGGAGCGCGCGGAACGGCGCCAGCCGCAAGCCCCGTACAGCGGGTCCGGAATTGCTCATCCGGGCATGCTACGCGGGTCATGTCCGCGAAGTGTGCCGAGTGATCGACGACATACGAGGAGCGACCGCCCGATGACCCACAGGACCGGCCCGGCCGGCAGTGAAAGCCCCCTTGACCAGGCGTACGACACCGCCCTGCTCGACCTGGACGGAGTGGTCTATGCGGGTGGTGACGCGATCGTGCACGCCGTGGAGTCGCTCGGTTCGGCCCGGGCCCACGGCATGCGGCTGGCGTACGTCACCAACAACGCGGCCCGCACGCCGCGGACCGTCGCGGAGCACCTGACGCGGCTCGGCGTGCCGGCCGAGGCGGAAGAGGTCATCACCTCCGCCCAGGCGGTGGCCCGGCTGATCGCGGATCAGGTCCCGGCGGGCGCACGGGTGCTGGCGATCGGCGGCGAGGGGCTGGTGGAGGCGCTGCGTGAACGCGGGCTCCAGCCGGTCGCCTCGGCCGACGACGACCCGGCCGCGGTCGTGCAGGGCTACTCGCCCAAGGTCGGCTGGGAGCAGCTCGCGGAGGCGGCGTACGCGGTCAACCGCGGTGCGCCGTGGTTCGCCTCGAACACCGACCTGACCATCCCGACCGCCCGCGGCACGGCACCGGGGAACGGCGCGCTCGTCGAGGTCGTCCGGATCGCGACCGGTGGCGAACCGCAGGTCGCGGGCAAACCACTGCCGCCCATGCACCGGGAGACGGTCATCAGGACGGGCGCGCGACGGCCGCTGGTGGTCGGCGACCGGCTCGACACGGACATCGAGGGCGCCCACGCGGGCGGCGTCGACTCGCTGCTGGTGCTCACCGGGGTCACCACTCCCGCACTGCTGCTCGCCGCTCCGCCGCAGCACCGGCCCACCTACGTCGACGCCGACCTGCGCGGCCTGCTCACCCCGCAGCCCGAGGTCACGGACGCCGGTGCGGGCGCGTACCGCTGCGGGGGCTGGACCGCCTCGGCGGGCGACGGGGCGCTGCTGCTGGACGGCGACGGCGAACCCATGGACGGACTGCGGGCGCTGTGCGCGGCGGCCTGGACACGGGCCGGGGACGGCTCCTGCGACCTGGACGCGGAGAAGGCGCTGGACCGGCTGGGGCTCTAGAGGAGCTTGCGCAGCCGCAGCAGGTCGCGGAAGCCCGCCTCCAGCTTGACCCTGCCGCTGCCCCACGCCTTGGCGAAGTGCAGCTTGCCGTCGACGAGCGCGACGAGGTCGTCACCGGCCATGGTCAGCCTTATCTCGGCGCGCTCGGCCGGCGGGCCCTGCACGGTGACCACGTCCTGGATGCGGCCGTCCACCAGACGCCCCACGAAGGTGACGTCGAGATCGGTGATGCGGCAGCTCAGCGAGCGGTCGAGAGCGGCCGCGCTGCGCAGGTCGCCCTCGGTCCCGGCGAGGTTCTCGGACAGCCGCTCGAGCGCGCTGCGGCACTCCTCGATGGTCGCCATGGGCTGTGCTTCTCCCGTTCGGACGTGGCTCGTGCTGGTCTTGATCGACGGTACCGCAGGGGACTGTCGGGGAGGCGCGGCGCCATAGGCGGTAGCGTCGTGACCGACGAAGTCTGGGGTACTGGTGAAGGCGAGGAGTGAGGGCGTATGCGGGACGCGTTGCGGACCTGTCTGCAGATCGCGGGCGGCCTGACCGAGGCCACCCGGCGACGGGCGGTCGGGGCGGCCAAGGAACTGCTCGACCAGACCGGGATAGACGTCGACGCGGTCCAGCGGAGCATCGGCGAGCGGATCCCGCCCGAGGTGCAGACGCTCGCGGACGAGCTGATGGCGTCGGGACGGGCCAACCGCGACCTGCTCGTGGGTCTCGTCCGCGAGGAGATCGACAAGGCGATGGGCCGGGTCGGGCGGCTCGCGGACGAGGTCACCAAGGTCGGCGTCGTCCTGGAGGCCCTGGAACGCCGCATCCGGAACCTGGAGGACGACGACCGGGAGCCGGCCGGGGCCGACATGACGGACGAGGAGCCGGACCCCGGTCTGTACGTGCCGCCGCAGCCGCCGGTGGAGCATGCGCCGGTCGCCAGGCCCGCGCCCGCGCCCGCGCCTGCGCCCGCGAAGAAGCCCACGGGGACGGGCGCTGCCGCCGCCACCCCGGTGGCGCGCAAGAACGCCGCGCCGGCGCAGCCTCCGGCCACGCCTGCAGCCCCTGTGGTTCCGGAGCCAGACATGGCCGCGGGCACGGCTGCCGTGCCGGTCGCGCGGAAGAACGCGGCCCCCGCGAAGGCTCCTGCCGCGAAGCAGACCGCCCCCGCCAAGAAGGCCCCCGCCAAGAAGGCCGCCCCGGCCAAGAAGACCGCGGCGGCGTCCGGAGCGGCTGCGCCCGCGAAGAAGACGACGGCGGCGAAGAAGGCCACCCCCGCGAAGAAGACCGCCGCGGTGTCCGGCACCGCTGCCACCGCCCCCGCCAAGAAGGCGACGGCGGCGAAGAAGGCCACCCCTGCCAAGAAGACGGCCCCGGCGAAGACCACGGCCGCAGCGAAGACGGCCGCCCCCGCGAAGAAGGCCACCCCTGCCAAGAAGACGGCGGGCCGCACGCAGGAGGTGAAGGGACGTGACTGAGACCGGGCCGGAGGGCGTGGCACCCGCGCCCGCACCGGAGGCCGCGGTCCCGGCGGAGGCGGTCGCCGACGCGGGGCCGCGTCCGCTGGGCGTCGTGCTGGACGCCACGGGGAATACCGAGGTGGACGCCGTCCTTGTCCGCCTGCGGGATGCCGACCTGCTTCCCACCGAGGACCACGTCGAGGTGTACGAGGATGTACACCGTGGGCTGCGCGACACGCTCACAGGACTCGACGCCGACAACAGGAGCTGAACCTCACGTGGCACGACGCCGACTCGACGCCGAGCTGGTGCGCCGGAACCTGGCCCGCTCGCGGGAGCACGCCGGGCAGCTGATCACGGCCGGCCGGGTGACCGTGGGCGGGACGACCGCGACGAAGGCCGCCACGCAGGTGGAGACCAGCGCCGCGGTCGTCGTCGCCGATGACGCCTCGGACCCGGACTACGTCTCCCGCGGCGGCCACAAGCTGGCCGGGGCGCTGGCGGCGTTCGTGCCCCACGGGTTGCTCGTGGAGGGGCGGCGCGCGCTGGACGCCGGGGCGTCCACGGGCGGCTTCACCGACGTCCTGCTCCGCAACGGCGCGGCGCACGTCGTCGCCGTCGACGTCGGCTACGGACAGCTCGCGTGGTCGCTGCAGAGCGATGAACGCGTCACCGTGAAGGACCGTACCAACGTCCGCGAGTTGACGCTCGAGCAGATCGACAACCAGCCGGTGGACCTTGTCGTCGGCGACCTGTCCTTCATCCCGCTCGGGCTCGTCCTGCCCGCCCTCGTACGCTGCGGCGCGCCCGACGCGGACCTGGTCCTGATGGTCAAGCCGCAGTTCGAGGTGGGCAAGGAGCGACTGGGCAGCGGCGGTGTCGTCCGCAGCCCTCAGCTGCGCGCCGATGCCGTACGACAGGTCGCCGGACAGGCGGCCGCACTGGGACTGGGGGTGCTGGGCGTGACCGCGAGCCCGTTGCCGGGACCGTCGGGGAATGTGGAGTACTTTCTGTGGCTGCGCGCCGGGGCGCCCGAACTGGACCCGGCGGATGTCGACCGCGCTGTGGCGGAGGGGCCCCGTTGAGCGAGACGCACGAGACGCACGAGGTGCACGGGACGTCCGGCCGCACCGTCTTCCTCCTCGCCCACACCGGGCGCCCGGCGGCCATCCGCAGTGCCGAGCGGGTGGTCCAGGGGCTGAAGCGCTGCAACATCGGCGTACGGGTGCTGGCCGAGGAGGCCGAGGACCTGACGCTGCCCGGGGACGGCGGGGTGCAGCGGGTGCAGGAGATCGGACCGGAGACGGTCGCGGACTGCGAGCTGATCATCGTCCTGGGCGGTGACGGCACGCTGCTGCGCGGCGCGGAGTTCGCGCGCGCCTCCGGGGTGCCGATGCTCGGCGTCAACCTGGGCCGGGTCGGCTTCCTCGCGGAGGCCGAGCGCGACGACCTGGACAAGGTCGTCGACCGTGTGGTCACCCGCGACTACGAGGTCGAGGAGCGCATGACGATCGACGTCCTGGTGCGCAACGACGGCCGGGTCGTCCACACCGACTGGGCGCTGAACGAGGCGTCGGTGGAGAAGCAGGCGCGCGAGCGGCTGCTGGAGGTCGTCACGGAGGTGGACGGCCGTCCGGTCTCCCGCTTCGGCGGCGACGGGGTGGTGATGGCGACCCCGACCGGGTCGACCGCGTACGCCTTCTCGGCCGGCGGGCCGGTGGTCTGGCCCGAGGTGGAGGCGCTGCTGATGGTGCCGATCAGCGCGCACGCGCTCTTCGCGAAGCCGCTGGTGACCTCCCCGAAGTCGGTGCTGGCGGTGGAGGTGCAGCCGAAGACTCCGCACGGCGTGCTGTGGTGCGACGGGCGGCGCTCGGTGGACCTTCCGGCCGGGGCCCGCGTGGAGGTCCGGCGGGGCGCGGTGCCGGTGCGGCTGGCGCGGCTCCACCACGCCTCGTTCACGGACCGGCTGGTCGCGAAGTTCGCCCTGCCGGTGGCCGGCTGGCGGGGCGCGCCGCACTGAGATTGCCCTCAGGGGTGAGGCCCGTCGCGCGGCGGCCCGCAAACCTCGTATGGTCGTATCCGTGTTGGAGGAAATGCGGATCCGGTCGCTGGGAGTCATCGAGGACGCCGTGGTCGAGCTGTCGCCCGGCTTCACCGCGGTGACCGGCGAGACCGGCGCGGGCAAGACCATGGTCGTCACCAGTCTCGGGCTGCTGCTGGGCGGCCGTGCCGATCCCGGTCTGGTCCGGATCGGTACGAAATCGGCGTCGGTCGAGGGGCGGATCACGCTGGCGGCGGGCGCGCCCGCCGTCCTGCGGGCCGAGGAGGCGGGCGCCGAGCTGGACGACGGTGCGCTGCTCATCAGCCGTACCGTCTCGGCGGAGGGCCGCTCCAGGGCCTTCGTGGGCGGGCGCACGGTCCCCGTGGGGCTGCTGGGCGAGCTGGCGGACGAGCTGGTCGCCGTGCACGGCCAGACCGACCAGCAGGGCCTGCTGCGGCCGGCCCGCCAGCGCGAGGCCCTGGACCGGTACGCGGGCGACGCCGTCGCCGTGCCGCTGGCCAAGTACGCGGGCGCCTACCGGCGGCTGCGCGAGGTCGCGGGCGAGCTGGACGAGCTGACCACCCGGGCCCGGGAGCGCGCCCAGGAGGCGGACCTGCTGCGCTTCGGCCTGGACGAGGTCGCCGCCGCGGAACCGCTGCCCGGCGAGGACGCCGACCTGGCCGCCGAGGCCGAGCGGCTGGGCCATGCCGAGGCGCTCGCGTCGGCCGCGACCCAGGCGCACGCCGCGCTCGCGGGCAACCCCGAGGACCCCGAGGGCGTCGACGCCGGCATGCTCGTCGCGGGCGCCCAGCGCGCGCTGGAGGCCGTCCGCTCCCACGACCCGGCGCTGGCCGCGCTCTCGGATCGGATCGGCGAGATCGGCATCCTCCTCGGCGACGTCGCCGGTGAGCTCGCCGGGTACGCCGACGACCTGGACGCCGATCCCCGGCGCCTGGCGGTCGTGGAGGAGCGGCGGGCCGTCCTCGCCCACCTCACCCGCAAGTACGGGGAGTCCATCGACGCCGTCCTGGCGTGGGCCGAGCAGGGCGCGGCCCGGCTGGGCGAGCTGGAGGGCGACGACGAGCGGATCGGGGAGCTCACCGGGGAGCGCGACGCGCTGCGCCTCGAGCTCGGCGACCTCGCCCAGGCCCTCACCGACGCCCGGGGGGAGGCGGCGGACCGTTTCGCCGCGGCCGTCACGGCGGAGCTCGCGCAGCTCGCCATGCCGCACGCCCGGGTCGGCGTCGCCCTCCGGCAGACGGAGGACGAGGAGGGCATCGAGGTCGGCGGCCGCCGGGTCGCCTTCGGCGCGACCGGCGCCGACGAGGTCGAGCTGCAGCTCGCACCCCACCCCGGCGCCCCGGCCCGGCCGATCGCCAAGGGTGCTTCCGGTGGTGAGCTGTCCCGGGTGATGCTCGCCGTCGAGGTCGTCTTCGCGGGGTCGGACCCGGTGCCGACGTACCTGTTCGACGAGGTCGACGCGGGCGTCGGCGGCAAGGCGGCGGTCGAGGTCGGCCGGCGTCTGGCGCGTCTGGCGCGGACCGCGCAGGTCGTGGTCGTCACGCACCTGCCCCAGGTGGCCGCGTTCGCGGACCGGCAGCTGCTGGTCGAGAAGACGAACGACGGGTCCGTGACGCGGAGCGGGGTGCGCGTCCTGGAGGGTGAGGAGCGGGTACGCGAGCTGTCGCGGATGCTCGCGGGGCTGGAGGACTCGGAGCTCGGGCGGGCGCACGCGGAGGAGTTGCTGGCCGCGGCCCGCGAAGCGCGCTGACGCGCGCCGGACCCGCGTGGGCCGTCGCTCCGGCCGGGTGTGCGGATCGCAGGGTGGCTGCGGTCCTGGCCGGGAGGGCGTCTCGCCTTCGCCAGTGGGGGTGCGGCCTTACCGCGCGGCGGGTGGCCGACCGACGTCCCCCGGGCGCCGTCCGGCGGACCCCGGGAGGGGTTTCCGCGCACCGCACCCGGGGCGGAGGCGGTCGGCAACGCCGCCGGCCGGTCCGTGGCCGGTCCGTCGGGGGCACCGCCGTCCCCAGCCGTGGGCGTGCACCGGCGCGTGCCACGCCCGAGGGCGGGTACCCCCGCTTGCGGGTGCGGGGTCGGCGTGATGGGGGAGCGGGGGGCACTCGTAAGGGTGGTCCCGCGTACGTGTGGCCGGGTGGGGGTGGGGCATCGCTCCCTGGATGGCCTATCGGCCTGGCATCCTTGAGGGAGCAGACCCCGCCGCCCTCCGCACGATGCCGAGTCAGGAGTCCTACCCCGCGTGAGCAGTTCACCGAGCCCCTTGCACGGGCAGCTGCACGCCGTCCACGTGCTGGGCGAGACGGCGCGGGCCCATGTCGCCTCCGTGGCGGGCGGGTTGGTGGCGCGCGGCGTGCAGGTGACGGTCTGCGGTCCGGTCGAGGCCGAGGAGCGGTACGGGTTCGGGGCGGCGGGAGCGCGGTTCGCGCCGGTCGAGATCACGCGGCGCGCACAACCGAGGGCGGACGCGGCCGTGGTGACGGCGTTGCGGGCGGCCTGCGCCGGGGCGGACGTGGTGCATGCGCACGGGCTGCGGGCCGGGCTGCTCGCCACGATGGCGCTGAGCGGGCGCCGTACGCCGCTGGTGGTGACCTGGCACGGCGCGGTGCTGGCGGAGGGGGCGCGGGGGCGGGTGCTGCGGTTGCTGGAGCGCCGGGTGGCGCGGGCGGCGGCGGTCGTGCTGGGCGCCTCGTCGGACCTGGTGGACCGGGCCCGTACGGCCGGGGCCCGGGACGC
Source organism: Streptomyces sp. NPDC001902 (assembly GCF_042891295.1). Lineage (NCBI taxonomy): Bacteria > Bacillati > Actinomycetota > Actinomycetes > Kitasatosporales > Streptomycetaceae > Streptomyces > Streptomyces sp. NPDC001902. The sequence continues at coordinate 11,263 of NZ_JBIATA010000020.1, forward strand.
CCGGCTCGGGCCGATCGGGGTGCCGGCGCCACCGCGGGCCGTGCCGTCCCCGGAGGCGGTGGCGGAGGCGGAGCGGCGCCGGCACAAGACCCGGGACGAATTCGCCGTGGGGGAGCGTCCGTTGCTGCTCGCGGTGGGCCGTCTGGAGGCGCGCAAGGGGTATCACCTGCTGCTGGACGCGGCCCACGGCTGGGCGGGGCTCGACCCGGCGCCGTTGCTGGTCGTCGCGGGCGAGGGCTCGCTGCGTACGGAGCTCCAGGAGCGGATCGACACCGAGGAGCTGCCGGTGCGGCTGCTCGGCCGCCGCGACGACGTGCCCGAACTCCTCGCCGCCGCCGACGTGGTGGTGCTGCCGTCGCGCTGGGAGGCGCGGTCCCTTCTCGCGCAGGAGGCGCTGCACGCGGGGGCGCCGCTGGTGGCGACGTCCGTCGGTGGTACGCCCGAACTCGTCGGCGAGGCGGCGGTGTTGGTGCCCTACGGCAATCCGAAGACGCTCGCGGACACCGTCACGCGTCTGCTGGGGGACCCGGCACGGCGTGCGGGGCTCGCCGCGGCCGGTCCCGTACAGGCCGCCACTTGGCCGACCGAGGATGACACGGTCGCCCAAGTGCTCAGCATCTACGACGAGTTGACCTCGTCCTGAGGGCCGCTTCGCGGGCGGCGGCGGTGCGGTCAGCCGCCGTACGCGCCGCTCGCGGTGAGCCGCAGCGCCGTGTCGATCAGCGGCACGTGGCTGAAGGCCTGCGGGAAGTTGCCGACCTGCCGCTGCAGCCGCGGGTCCCACTCCTCGGCCAGCAGGCCGAGGTCGTTGCGGAGCGCGAGCAGCTTCTCGAAGAGCCTGCGGGCCTCGTCGACCCGGCCGATCATGGCGAGGTCGTCGGCGAGCCAGAAGGAGCACGCGAGGAAGGCGCCCTCGTCGCCGGGGAGGCCGTCCAGGTTCTCGCCGCCGGGCGGGGCGTCGGTCGGGTAGCGCAGCACGAAGCCGTCCTCGGTGGACAGTTCCCGCTGGATCGCCTCGATGGTGCCGATGACGCGCTTGTCGTCCGGCGGCAGGAAGCCGACCTGCGGGATGAGCAGCAGCGAGGCGTCCAGCTCGCGCGAGCCGTAGGACTGCGTGAAGGTGTTGCGTTCCTTGTCGTAGCCCTTCTCGCACACGTCGCGGTGGATCTCGTCGCGCAGGTCGCGCCAGCGCTCCAGCGGGCCGTCGACCTCGCCGGACTCGATGAGCTTGACGGTGCGGTCGACGGCGACCCAGGCCATGACCTTGGAGTGGACGAAGTGCCGGCGCGGGCCGCGGACCTCCCAGATGCCCTCGTCCGGCTCGTCCCAGTGGTCCTCCAGGTACTGGATGAGCCGGATCTGCAGCAGCGAGGCGTAGTCGTTGCGGGCCAGGCCGGTCATGTGCGCCAGGTGCAGGGCCTCGGTGACCTCGCCGTAGACGTCGAGCTGCAGTTGGTGGGCCGCGCCGTTGCCGACCCGGACCGGGATCGAGCCCTCGTAGCCGGGCAGCCAGTCCAGCTCGGTCTCGCCGAGCTCGCGCTCACCGGCGATGCCGTACATGATCTGCAGGTTCTCCGGGTCGCCGGCGACCGCGCGCAGCAGCCACTCGCGCCAGGCGCGGGCCTCGTCGCGGTAGCCGGTGCGCAGCAGGGAGGACAGGGTGATCGCCGCGTCGCGCAGCCAGGTGAAGCGGTAGTCCCAGTTGCGGACGCCGCCGATGTCCTCGGGCAGGGAGGTGGTGGGGGCGGCGACGATGCCGCCGGTCGGCCCGTACGTCAGGGCCTTGAGGGTGATCAGGGAACGGACCACGGCGTCCCGGTAGGGGCCGTGGTAGGTGCACTGGGCGACCCACTCGCGCCAGAAGTCCTCGGTGGCCTCCAGCGACGCCTCGGGCTCGGCGAGCGGGGGCGGCTCCTTGTGCGAGGGCTGCCAGCTGATGGTGAAGGCGATGCGGTCGCCGGGCGAGACCGTGAAGTCCGCGTAGGTGGTGAGGTCCTTGCCGTACGTCTCGACATCGGTGTCGTGCCAGACGGAGTCCGGGCCGGCGACGGCGACGGTGCGCTCGCCCACCTTGTGCACCCACGGCACGACCCAGCCGTAGCTGAAGCGCATGCGCAGCGCGGACCGCATCGGCACCCGGCCGCTGACGCCCTCGACGATCCGGATCAACTGGGGGGCGCCGTCACGCGGCGGCATGAAGTCGATCACACGGACCGTGCCGCGGGGGGTGTCCCACTCGGACTCCAGCACCAGGGAGTCGCCCCGGTAGCGGCGCCGGGTGGCGGCCGGGGACGGGGTGCCGTTCGCGTGGGCGGGGCCGAGCCGCCAGTAGCCGTGCTCCTCGGTGCCGAGGAGGCCCGCGAAGATCGCGGGGGAGTCGAAGCGGGGCAGGCACAGCCAGTCGACCGTGCCGTCCCGGCACACCAGGGCGGCGGTCTGCATATCGCCGATGAGTGCGTAATCCTCGATACGCCCGGCCACGTAGGTCTCCCAGTCGAACGACGGCGGCGCCCCTTGGGACTGGGGCGGTGATTGCGGTCTGTGGATCTGTCGACGAGCTCTTTCCCGGGAGCGGGCGGGGTAGTGCCGTGCCGGTTCACTCGCATCGAATCGATGTGTCCGAGCAGGATACGACGACAACGCGGGCTGTGCGGAAGCGACGACCGCCCCCGCTGGGCCGGTCGGGTGCATTTTGTCGTACCAAACTCCCGGTGACCGCGTTTTTCGTCAGAGAGCCGCCCGCACCGTCTGGTGCGCGTCACTGATACCCTGGTAGCCCGTGGGCCGGTGGCCTGAACCACTGAACCGCCGCGACGACACCCCTCTTCATCACCATGGTGCCGTCCCGACCACCACCTCGCGACCACGGGAGCCCCCTGTTGGCACTGCCGCCCAAATCCACGACGACCAAGCACCTCTTCGTCACTGGGGGTGTCGCCTCCTCGCTCGGCAAGGGACTGACCGCCTCCAGCCTCGGCGCACTGCTCAAGGCCCGGGGTCTGCGCGTCACCATGCAGAAGCTCGACCCGTACCTCAACGTGGACCCGGGCACGATGAACCCGTTCCAGCACGGTGAGGTGTTCGTCACGGACGACGGCGCCGAGACCGACCTGGACATCGGCCACTACGAGCGCTTCCTGGACGTGAACCTCGCCGGCTCGGCCAACGTCACCACCGGCCAGGTGTACTCCTCGGTGATCGCCAAGGAGCGGCGCGGCGAGTACCTGGGCGACACCGTGCAGGTCATCCCGCACATCACCAACGAGATCAAGTCCCGCATCCGGCGCATGGCGACCGAGGACGTGGACGTGGTGATCACGGAGGTCGGCGGCACCGTCGGCGACATCGAGTCGCTGCCCTTCCTGGAGTCCGTGCGGCAGGTCCGGCACGAGGTCGGCCGGGACAACGTCTTCGTGATGCACATCTCACTGCTCCCGTACATCGGCCCCTCCGGCGAGCTGAAGACGAAGCCGACCCAGCACTCCGTGGCCGCGCTGCGCAGCATCGGCATCCAGCCCGACGCGATCGTGCTGCGCGCCGACCGCGACGTGCCGACCTCCATCAAGCGCAAGATCTCGCTGATGTGCGACGTCGACGAGGAGGCCGTGGTCGCGGCGATCGACGCCCCGTCGATCTACGACATCCCCAAGGTGCTGCACACCGAGGGCCTGGACGCGTACGTGGTCCGCAAGCTGAACCTGCCGTTCCGCGACGTCGACTGGACGCAGTGGGACGACCTGCTGGGGCGGGTCCACCAGCCCGAGCACGAGGTGAAGGTCGCCCTCGTCGGCAAGTACATCGACCTGCCGGACGCCTACCTGTCGGTGACCGAGGCGCTGCGCGCCGGCGGCTTCGCCAACAACGCCAAGGTCAACATCAAGTGGGTGACCTCGGACGACTGCAAGACCGCGGCCGGCGCGGCCCGTCAGCTCGGCGACGTGGACGCGATCTGCGTGCCCGGCGGCTTCGGCGACCGCGGTGTGGAGGGCAAGGTCTCGGCGATCACCTTCGCCCGCGAGAACCGCATCCCGCTGCTGGGTCTGTGCCTGGGCCTGCAGTGCGTGGTCATCGAGGCGGCCCGCAGCCTGGCCGGCATCCCGGACGCCAACTCCACCGAGTTCGACGCCGCGACCGCCCACCCGGTGATCTCCACCATGGCCGAGCAGCTCGACATCGTCGCAGGCCAGGGCGACCTCGGCGGAACCATGCGGCTGGGCCTGTACCCGGCGAAGCTCGCCGAGGGTTCCATCGTCCGCGAGGTCTACGGCGGCGAGCCCTACGTCGAGGAGCGGCACCGCCACCGCTACGAGGTGAACAACGCCTACCGCGGCGAGCTGGAGAAGAAGGCCGGCCTGGTGTTCTCCGGCACCTCCCCGGACAACACGCTGGTCGAGTACGTCGAGTACCCCCGCGACGTGCACCCGTACCTGGTGGCCACCCAGGCGCACCCCGAACTCAAGTCCCGCCCGACCCGTCCGCACCCCCTGTTCGCGGGTCTGGTCGCGGCCGCCGTCGAGCGCCTCAAGGGTTGATCGGTACGGTTGCCGGGGCAGGCCGGCGAACGGCCCGCCCCGGTACCGCGTACGGAGGGCACCATGCTGAAGGACACTCCCGAGGAGTGGCGGGTCACCGCCACCGCCACCCCCTTCACCGGGAAGAAGACCAGCGTCCGCACCGATGACGTCGTCATGCCCGACGGCGGCGTCGCCCGGCGCGACTACCAGGTCCACCCCGGCTCGGTGGCCGTGCTCGCCCTCGACGACGGGGACCGGGTGCTGGTCCTCAAGCAGTACCGCCACCCCGTGCGGATGAAGCTGTGGGAGATCCCCGCCGGACTGCTCGACGTCCCCGGCGAGAACCCGCTGCACGCCGCCCAGCGCGAGCTGTACGAGGAGGCCCACGTCAAGGCCGAGGACTGGCGGGTGCTCACGGACGTGTACACCACGCCCGGCGGCTGCGACGAGGCCGTGCGGATCTTCCTGGCGCGGGGCCTGTCCGAGGTGGAGGGCGAGCGCTTCGAGGTGTCGGAGGAAGAGGCCGACATGGAGTTCGCCCGGGTCCCGGTGGACGAGCTGGTCCGCGGCGTCCTCGCCGGGGAACTGCACAACAACTGCCTCGTGGTGGGCGTGCTTGCGCTGCAGGCCGCCCGGGCGGGGGACGGCCTGGAGGCGCTGCGTCCCGCCGAGGCCGAGTGGCCCGCGCGACCGTTCTCCGTGTGACCCGTTCGGTCTGACCATCCGATCGTCCGAGAGGGTGATCATTGACCGGATCCGCCGCGTCGCGCAGGGGGGTTGGACCCACACCGTGAACTAGGCTCTTGCCGTTCGTAGGAGAACGGGAGTGAGCCCGTGGCGGATCACGTGCTGGACGCCGACGCATCGGCGGCGGCCTCTGACGACGGCCCATGGGGGCCGGCGTCGCAGACCCCGGCACACGGCACGCTGCCCCCCGGCCTGCCGGGGTTCGTCGGGCGCCGCCGCGAGCTCGAGGAACTGCGCGCCGACATCGACCGGCCGGGCCTGGCGGCCCTGCGCGGCCAGACGCCCGACGGCAGCCGCGTGCTCCTCGTGGCCGGCCGGCCGGGCTCGGGACGGACGGCGTTGGCCGTGCGCCTCGCCCACGAGGTCGCCGACCGCTACCCCGGCGGCCAGTTCTACGTACGGCTCAGCGAGAACGACGGCCGTCCGGTGCCGCCCGAGCAGTCCGCCCGCTCGCTGCTGCGCGCGATCGACGTCGAGGTCGAACCGGCCGCGGAGCGCGAGGAACTGCAGGCCGCACTGCGCACCGCCCTGAACGGGCGCAAGGCCGTCCTCGTCCTGGACGACGTCGTGGACTCCCGCCAGCTGCTGGACCTGATGCCCAAGGGCTCGGGGAACCTGCTGGTCGCCACGGCCGAGGGGCCGCTGCCCGGCGTCCACGACGTACGCCCGTGCACCCTGGGCGGGCTCGACCCGGTGGCGTGCGTCGACCTGCTGGCCGAGGCCGTGGGCCGGGTGCGGATCACCAACGACCCCCGGGCCGCGGAGGCTCTCGCCCAGGAGTGCGGCGGCCATCCCGCGGCGCTGCGCCTGGTCGCCGCATGGCTCGCTGCCCAGCCCCGCACCTCCGTCGCCGAAGCCACCCGCAGGCTGCACGCCGAGGCCGCCGAGCCGGCCGCCGCGGGACCGGCGGCTCCCGTGGCCGCTGAGGGCGGCACGGCCACCCGGGGCGACGGCACGCTCCGCGCCGACGTCGGGTACCGCACGGGCAGCAACCCGCTGCCGGAGGCGCTGCGCGGCCTGGCCGCGGACGGGCAGGCGCGGGTGCTGCGCCGGACGGGCACGTCCGCCGACCCGACCGCGCGGAAGCCCGGCGGCGCGCGGGACGCCGACGGTGCCGGGGGAGCGGAGGAGAAGGGGAACGCCGCCCCGCCGCCCACCCCGCGCGCCACTCCCGCGCCGGAGCTGCTGCGCGCCTTCCGCTTCGTCTACGGAGCGCTGTCGCCCGCCGTGGCCCGCATGCTGCGTCTGCTCGCGCTCGCCCCCTCGGGCCTGACCGACGCGCAGACCGCCTCCGCCCTGGGCGGCTGCTCGGTCGAGGCCGCGCAGGCCACGCTCGCGGACCTGGCCGGCTGCGGGCTGCTGCACCCCGAGCCGGCGGCCGGCGACCTGCCGGCGCAGTACCGCGTGCCGGGCTGGCTGACCCCGCCGCTGCGGGCACTTCTGGAGAGCACGGAGAAGCCGTCCGAGGTGCTGCTCGCCCGCGCCCGGATGCTGGAGCGCACGGTACGGCTGCTGCACGCGTGCCGGATGTGCCTGGAGGGCGAGACGGAACCGGACGGGCTGCCCAAGTCGCTGCGCTTCGCCGGCCGTCCGGTCGCGGCCGGGTGGCTGCGGCTGCGGCTGCCGGTCCTGCTGGCCTCCGCACGACTGGCGGTCGCGGACGGCGAACTGGACACCCTGGCCCGCCGTCTCATGGCCGCGCTCGTCCGGGCCCTCGCCGCGGACCCCGACGGCGGCGCGACCGCGCCGGAGCGCTACCGGCTCCACCACCTGGTGCTGGACGTGGCCGAGCGGCGCGGACTGCACCGCGAGAAGGCGGCGGCCCTGCTGAACATCGGAGACCTGGACGTGGAGGCGGCCCGCCCGCTCGACGCCCTCGACCGCTACCGGGCCGCGCTGGTGGCCTCCCGGGAGGCCTACGACGGTGACGCCGAGGGCCGCGCGCTGGAGGCCATCGCCGGGACCTATTTGGAGCTGGACGACCCGCAGCGCGCCTCCGACTGGTACGGCAGGGCGCTGGCCCTGCGGCAGGCCCGGGGCGAGGTGGTCCACCAGGCGCGGCTGCACTCCAGGCTCGGCGCCCTGTTCACCTACGCCGCCCACTACGGCAACGCGCTGCGCGAGTGGCGTGCCGCGGCGGCCGCCCACCGCCGGCTGAAGGACCTGCCCGCGCAGGCCCGTGCCCTCAGCGAGGTGGCCCGGGTCCAGGAGTACGCGGGCCACCCCGAGGACGCCCTGCGGACCTGCCGTGACGCCCTGTACTGGGCCCGGCAGGCGGGGGAGCGGCGGCTGGAGGGCGCCGTGCTGCTGCGCATGGCCGACACCCTGGAGCGGCTCGGGGACCCGGCGGGCGCCCGGCTCCAGCGGGCCGCGGCGCGCCGGCTGCTGCCCGCCGAGGAGATTCCGCAGCCCGAGGAGGACTGAGCGCCTCTGTTCCCGGGCCCAAGGGCCCACCGGGGGCCCTCAGATCACGCCGTCCGCGAGCTGTACCTACGAAACTGCCAATGCCTTCGCTGAAAGTAGTCACTTTGTAAGGCTGGACAGTGACTCTTCCTTCACTACACTTGGTCACACCGCAGAACATCGCGGTCAGGTCCGGCGTACTCCGTTATGGGGTGACATGTCCGGAGACCTGCACAAACCCTCCACTCCCGTGAACAGGACCGTGATCGACGTGAAGGTCGGCATCCCCCGCGAGGTCAAGAACAACGAGTTCCGCGTGGCCATCACCCCCGCCGGCGTGCACGAGCTCGTCCGAAGCGGCCACGAGGTCTTCGTCGAGCAGGACGCCGGTGTCGGCTCGTCCATCCCGAACGAGGAGTACGTCTCCGCCGGTGCGACGATCCTCCCGACCGCCGACGAGGTGTGGGCCGCCGCCGACCTGGTGCTGAAGGTCAAGGAGCCGATCGCGGAGGAGTACCACCGTCTCCGCAAGGACCAGACCCTCTTCACCTACCTGCACCTGGCGGCGTCCCGCGAGTGCACCGACGCGCTGCTGGAGTCCGGCACCACCGCGATCGCGTACGAAACCGTCGAGTTCGCCAACCGCCAGCTGCCGCTGCTCGCCCCGATGTCCGAGGTGGCCGGCCGGCTCGCCCCGCAGGTCGGCGCGTACCACCTGATGCGCTCGGCCGGCGGGCGCGGGGTGCTCCCCGGCGGCGTCCCGGGTGTGGCCCCGGCCAAGGCGGTCGTGATCGGCGGCGGCGTCTCCGGCTGGAACGCCGCGCAGATCGCCGTCGGCATGGGCTTCCACGTCACCCTGCTCGACCGGGACATCAACAAGCTGCGCGAGGCCGACAAGATCTTCGGCACCAAGGTGCAGACCATCGTCTCCAACGCCTTCGAGCTGGAGAAGGCCGTCCTCGACGCCGACCTCGTCATCGGCGCGGTCCTGATCCCGGGCGCCAAGGCCCCCAAGCTCGTCACCAACGAGCTGGTCTCCCGGATGAAGCCCGGCTCGGTGCTCGTCGACATCGCGATCGACCAGGGCGGCTGCTTCGAGGACTCCCGTCCCACCACGCACGCCGAGCCGACCTTCGCGGTGCACAACTCGGTCTTCTACTGCGTCGCCAACATGCCGGGTGCGGTGCCGAACACCTCCACCTACGCGCTGACCAACGCGACGCTGCCGTACATCGTCGAGCTGGCCAACCGTGGCTGGCGCGAGGCGCTGCGCCGGGACGCCGCGCTCGCCAAGGGCCTCAACACCCACGAGGGCCAGGTCGTCTACGGCCCGGTCGCCGAGGCCCACGGCCTGGACGCCGTCGACCTGGCCACCGTCCTCGGCTGACGCCGGCTGGTCGACTGATCGATTTTTCTCGCGTTGGCGTCAACTTGTCGCCAATCCGGTACGCACGGCCGGGTCTTGAGTCTCAAGGCCCGGCCGTTCGCGTGGAACCATACTGTTTTGCCGATTCGTCCCCCCGCGAAACATCCCCGGCGTCGTCGTTACACCCTTGACAGCGAGACGTTCGGTTGCCGACACATCGTGCCGTGTCCGGTGGATTGTGTTGCTGTGAACCACCGACACGCCATAGAGTCGCCAACCGTCGGCATGCTGCAACGCTGACCTATTGAGAAGTTTCCTGGTCACCAAGGAGGTAAGACGACTTGTGAATGAGTCGACATTTGCTCCCGGGGGTGGTCAGCCAGGAATGACCGTGCAGACCGACGGCTCCGCACGGCTCGAACCGGTGGCCTCCGTGGCCGTCCGGACGTTCGAGGCGCGCAGGACCGGGACAGACAACGAGACGCGTTACGCGAACCCCATGGCGCACTACGAAGAAGAGCTGCAGGACGGTCAGTTCTACGACCCCGACGCGGAGTACGAACCCGACCCCGAGTACGCGGCCACGCTCGCACCCGACGCGGCGCGCCAGCGCCGTGAGCGCGTGGGCCCCACCGGCCGCCCGTTGCCGTACTTCCCGATCCCTGGCCCACTGACGGACCACGGCCCGGCGAAGATCATCGCCATGTGCAACCAGAAGGGCGGCGTCGGCAAGACGACGTCCACCATCAACCTCGGTGCCGCGCTGGCCGAATACGGCCGCCGCGTCCTCCTGGTCGACTTCGACCCGCAGGGCGCGCTCTCCGTCGGCCTCGGCGTCAACCCGATGGAACTGGACGTCACGGTCTACAACTTGCTGATGGAGCGCGGGCTCTCGGCCGACGAGGTGCTGCTGAAGACCGCGGTGCCCGGCATGGACCTGCTGCCCAGCAACATCGACCTGTCGGCCGCGGAAGTCCAGTTGGTCAGCGAGGTGGCCCGCGAGTCCTCGCTGCAGCGCGCGTTGAAGCCGCTGCTGCCCGACTACGACTACGTCATCATCGACTGTCAGCCCTCGCTCGGCCTGCTGACCGTCAACGCCCTGACCGCGGCCCACCAGGTGATCGTCCCGCTGGAGTGCGAGTTCTTCGCGCTGCGCGGTGTCGCGCTGCTCACCGAGACCATCGAGAAGGTCAGGGAACGGCTCAACCCCGAGCTGGAGCTGGACGGCATCCTCGCCACGATGTACGACTCGCGCACCGTGCACAGCCGCGAGGTGCTGGCGCGGGTCGTCGAGGCCTTCGACGACCACGTCTACCACACCGTCATCGGACGGACCGTCCGCTTCCCGGAGACGACGGTCGCCGGTGAGCCGATCACCACCTACGCCTCCAACTCGGTCGGCGCCGCCGCCTATCGCCAGCTCGCCAGGGAGGTGCTCGCCCGGTGTCACGCCGAGTGAGTCTCCCGGGGGCCGACGAACTGTTCCGCACCACCGGGGGGCGGGGGCTCCAGTCCGCGACGCCGCGGCAGCACGCCAACGGCGAGACTCCCGGCACGGGCACCGGCGGCGGCCCCGGCACGGACTCCGGCGCGCCCGGCGAACGCCCGCTGCGGCCCGTGCCCGCCCCCGGCGAGGAGCCGGCGCCCGAGGAGGCGCCCGTCAGCGAGTCCGCGGCGCCCTCCGAAGCCGCCGAGCACGGCGGACGGGACGCCGGCACCGACCCCGGCACCGCGCCCGCCCCCGCGGCCCGCTCCGTCCCCGAGCAGGCGGGTCCGTCCGGTCAGGCCGTCCGGCGCGGCCTGCAGGCCCCCGGAACGGGCTCCACGGGCCCCCAGGCGGCTCCGCAGCCGCCGCAGCCCCCGCAGCCGCGCCGCAAGTCCGGTCGGGCCCCCAGGCGGCCCAGCGGGCGCGAGCGCCACGACGAGAAGATCACCGTCTACGTCTCCGCCGAGGAGCTGATGGACCTCGAGCACGCCCGCCTCGTCCTGCGCGGGGAGCACGGGCTCGCCGTGGACCGCGGGCGCATCGTCCGCGAAGCGGTCGCGGTGGTCCTGGCCGACCTCGAGTCCCGCGGCGACGCGAGCATCCTCGTACGCCGCCTGCGCGGCCGCTGACGCGCTCCGCGCGATACGGTGCCGTCCTCCGTACGGCCCCGTCAGCACCATCTGGACCCCCATGCCCCCCGACGACACCGCCAGCCCGCAGCGCTCCCGCCGCCTCCTCGGCCGCGGTCCCGGCGCGAACCCCGTGCCGCCTCCGGCCGTGGCCGACGAGGGCGCGGGCGAGGCGGGCAGTGACTTCGGCCACACCGCGCCCGCGGCGCCGCCGCCACCTGCCGCCGTCGAAGCAGCGGCGGAGGCGGTCCCGCAGCCCGAGGGGCACCTGCTCGTCGCGGAGCCGCCGCCCGCACCGGAGGCGGGGGACGACGGACCCCAGGCCGCGCCGGACGGGGAGCGGCAGCCTGCGGGCGAGCCGGGTGACGAGGGGAACGCCGAGGGCAGCGCCGAGGAGGGCGCCGCCGCGAACGACGGCCGGTTCACCGTCCGGCTGGCGAACTTCGAGGGCCCCTTCGACCTGCTGTTGCAGCTGATCTCCAAGCACAAGCTCGACGTCACCGAGGTCGCCCTGTCCAAGGTGACGGACGAGTTCATGGCGCACATCCGCGCCATGGGACCGGACTGGGACCTGGACCAGACCACGGAGTTCCTGGTCGTCGCGGCGACGCTGCTGGACCTGAAGGCCGCGCGCCTGCTGCCCGCCGCCGAGGTGGAGGACGAGGAGGACCTCGCCCTGCTGGAGGCCCGGGACCTGCTCTTCGCCCGGCTGCTCCAGTACCGCGCCTACAAGCAGATCGCCGCGATCTTCGCCGAGCGGCTGGAGGCCGAGGCGCTGCACCACCCCCGCACCGTGGGACTGGAGCCGCAGCACGCCGAGCTGCTGCCCGAGGTGGTGCTGAGCATCGGTCCGGAACGCTTCGCGCAGATCGCCGTCAAGGCGATGCAGCCGAAGCCGAAGCCGCAGGTGTACGTGGACCACATCCACGCGCCGTTGGTGAGCGTCCGCGAGCAGGCGGAGCACGTCGTCGCGATGCTGCGCGAGCGCGGCGAGGCGAGCTTCACGGAGCTCACCTTCGACGCCCCCGACACCCTGACGGTCGTCGCGCGCTTCCTGGCCCTCCTGGAGCTGTACCGGGAGAAGGCGGTCGCGCTCGACCAGGAGGAGGCCCTGGGCACGCTCCGGGTCCGCTGGACGGGCGGCGAGGCGGCACCGGCCCAGCCGCTCGTCACCGACGAATTCGACCAGGTGCCGGCCGTCGCGAAGGACGGGAAGGATGGCTGACGTGACGGAGGTGACCGGGGTGACCGAGGCGGTCGAGGGGACCGGTGAGGCGGCGGAGGGCGCGCCCGCGGGGCTGCTGTCCGTGGCGGAGCTGGAGCTGAGGCCCGCCCTGGAGGCGGTCCTGATGGTCGTCGACGAACCCGTCACCGAGGAGACCCTGTCGAAGGTGCTGGAGCGCCCGCGCCGGGAGATCGCGATCGCGCTCCACGACCTCGCGGAGGAGTACGCCGCGCAGGGCCGCGGCTTCGACCTGCGCCTGATCGCGGGCGGCTGGCGGTTCTACACCCGGCCCGCGTACGCCGCGGCCGTCGAGAAGTTCGTCCTGGACGGCCAGCAGGCCCGGCTGACCCAGGCCGCGCTGGAGACGCTGGCGGTCGTCGCGTACCGGCAGCCGGTGAGCCGGTCCCGGGTCTCCGCGGTGCGCGGGGTCAACTGCGACGGCGTGATGCGCACCCTTCTGCAGCGGGGTCTGGTGGAAGAGTGTGGGACGGAAGCCGAGACAGGTGCGATCCTGTACAGGACGACGAACTACTTCCTGGAGCGGATGGGCCTGCGCGGCCTGGACGAGCTGCCCGAGCTCGCCCCGTTCCTCCCGGAGGCGGCCGCCGTCGAGGCGGACTCCCTGGAGGGCGTCCCCTCATTCGACCCGGACTCGACGACGGATACTTGATGCGAAGCAGTAGCGGCAGCGGCAGGAACAGCGGCGGCAACCGGAATCCCCGGGGTGCCGATGGGGGCACGTCCCGGTCCAGGACCGGGGGGCAGCGCGACGACCAGCAGAAGCGCGCGGGCCGGCCCCGTCCGGAGGAGCGGCGCTACGACGTCGGCGGCAGCTCCGGCGGCCCCGGTGGAGCGGGCGGAGCCGCCAAGCGCGGCACCGGCGGCAGGCCGGGCGGCACCGGCGGCAAGCCGGGCGGTGCCTCGGGCAAGCCCCGCAAGTCCACGCCCGCGCGCCCGCGCGAACTCGACGCCCAGATCGAGGAGCGCAACCGCGAGCGGCACAGCAAGCCCAAGCTGAACCTCCCCAAGACCTTCCCCGGCGCCGAGCAGGAGGGCGAGCGCCTGCAGAAGGTGCTGGCCCGGGCGGGCATGGGCTCGCGCCGCGCGTGCGAGGAGCTGATCGAGCAGCGCCGTGTCGAGGTGAACGGCAAGATCGTCACCGAGCAGGGCCTGCGCGTGGACCCGGACAAGGACGAGGTGCGCGTCGACGGGCTGACCGTCGCCACGCAGTCGTACCTGTTCTTCGCCCTGAACAAGCCGGCCGGCGTCGTCTCCACGATGGAGGACCCCGAGGGCCGCCAGTGCCTCGGCGACTACGTCACCAACCGCGAGACCCGGCTGTTCCACGTCGGGCGGCTGGACACCGAGACCGAGGGCATCATCCTGCTCACCAACCACGGCGAGCTGGCCCACCGTCTGACCCACCCCCGCTACGGCGTGCAGAAGACGTACCTCGCCGCGATCAACGGCGTGCTGCCGCGCGACATCGGCAAGCAGCTCAAGAGCGGCATCGAGCTGGAGGACGGCTGGGCCCGCGCCGACAGCTTCCGCGTCGTGCAGCAGACCGGCAAGAACTACCTCGTCGAGGTGACCCTGCACGAGGGCCGCAAGCACATCGTCCGCCGCATGCTGGCCGAGGCGGGCTTCCCGGTCGACAAGCTGGTCCGCACCAGCTTCGGCCCGATCGCGCTCGGCGACCAGAAGTCCGGGTGGCTGCGGCGGCTCACCAACACCGAGGTGGGCATGCTCATGCGCGAGGTCGACCTCTGAGCCGTCCGGTCCCCGCCGTCACGGGCCGGTCCGCGCCCCTGCCGGACCGGTTCTCTGACCGGCTTCCCATCGGATAAGGACTTTCCCGGAGGACGCCGTTCCGGGAAGGATGGCGCCATGACCATCCACGCCGAACGTCTGCGCGGGGCCGGGCTGCCCGAACTCTCCCCGGTCCTCGCCCAGCAGGGACACCCGTTGCTGTTCGCCACCGTCTCCGGTGCGCACCTGTACGGCTTCCCGTCCCGCGACTCCGACGTGGACCTGCGCGGCGTCCACCTCCTCCCGCTGTCCGACCTGATCGGGCTGCGGGAGGGCGAGGAGACCCAGACCCGTATGTGGGAGCGGGACGGCCTCGAACTCGACCTGGTCACCCACGACCTGCTGAAGTTCGCCCGGCTCATGCTGCGGCGCAACGGCTACGTCCTGGAGCAGCTGCTGTCCCCGCTCGTGGTGCACACCAGCGGCGTCCACGCCCAACTGGTCGACCTGGCACCCGGGGTCATCACCAGCCACCACGCCCACCACTACCGGGGCTTCGCCCGTACCCAGTGGGAGCTGTACGAGAAGACCGGCGAGCTCAAGCCGCTGCTCTACACCTTCCGGGTGCTGCTGACCGGCATCCACCTGATGCGCACCGGCACCGTCGAGGCGCACCTGCCGACGCTGCTGGACCACGTCACCGCCCCCGGGTACGTCCGCGAACTCATCCACGAGAAGGCCGTCGCCGAGCACGGCCTCGCCATGGACCTCGACCCGCGCCGCGTCCACGCCGACGTCGAGGCCCTGCACGCCGGTCTGGACGACGCGCAGCGGGACACCCGGCTGCCCGGCGAGCCGGCGGCCTACGACGCCCTCCACGACCTGGTCGTGCGCACCCGGGTGGCCGCGGCGTGAGACGGGCCGCCTCGGGGGCGATGGCGGGGCTGGCGATCGGTGACGCGCTCGGTTTCCCCACGGAGTTCAACGACGTCCCGTCGATCCTCGCCAAGTGCGGTCCGTGGCGGGAGATGGAGCTGCCCCGCCCGGCCTTCGTCACCGACGACACGCAGATGACGCTCGCCCTCGCCCGCGGGCTGCGCACGGCGATGGACCGCGGCCCCCTCACGCCGTCCCGGCTCGCCCGCCCGGTGCGCGAGGAGTACGTCGACTGGTACCACTCGCCCGACAACAACCGCGCCCCCGGCCGCACCTGCCTGGTCGCCTGCGAGAAACTGGACCACCCGGACCGGCCCTGGCAGGAGGCCAGTCAGACCGGCTCCAAGGGCTGCGGCGCGAACATGCGGGTCGCCCCGGTCGGCCTCGTCCCCGGCCTGCGCCCCGAGGAACGGGCGGGGGCGGCCCAGTTGCAGTCCGCGCTCACCCACGGCCACCCCACGGCGCTCGCGGCCTCGGACCTCACCGCGCACGCCGTCCACCTGCTCGCGCAGGGCGCCGCCCCCGCGGAACTGACCACCCTGCTGCGCGGCTACGCGATGGAGCAGCGCGACACGTACCACGAGTGGTGGCTCGGCGACCTGTGGCTGCGTGCCCAGGACCACGGCCCGGTGGCCTTCGTCCGGCGCGGCTGGGACGAGTGCCTCGGGGTGCTCGACCGCCTCGACGAGGCGCTCGCGGCGCCCGACCGGGAGGCCGACCCGTGCCTGGCCGGCGGCGCGGGCTGGATCGCCGAGGAGGCGTTCGCGACCGGCCTGCTGTGCTTCCTGCTCTTCCCCGACGAACCCGTCACCGCGGTGCGCCGGGCGGCGTGCTCCTCGGGGGACTCCGACTCCATCGCCTGCCTGACGGGCGCCTTCGCCGGCGCGCACCACGGCCTCGCGGCCTGGCCGGACGCCTGGGTGGAGCGCATCGAGCACCGCGACGAACTACTGGCCCTCGGCGCCCTCTGGGACGGCGACGGCGGCTGACGCCCGCCGGACCCGGACGAGGAAGTCCTCGACGCGGGCCCGGTCCGGCTCGTCCGGGAGCGGACTGCGCGGAGCGGCGGCCTCGGCCTCGCCGTACAGCCGGAGCATCCAGGACTCCGTCTCGGACCAGCCGACCTCGCCGCGCTTGACCGCCAGCAACCGCTCCCGGTGGTCGCCGACCCCTATGCGCAGTTCGCCGGTGCGCAGCAGGTCGCGGGCGCTGATCAGCAGACGCAGCAGGTGCATGGCGTGCTTCCAGCGGGGCGCGCCGTGCGTGCGGACGTCGGCCTCCAGCTTCCGCAGCTGGCCGGTGGCGTAGCGCGCGAAGCTCTCGTGGACGTGCCGGGACAGGAAGGCGCCGCGCAGGGCGAGCAGTTCCTTCCCGGTGTCGTCCACGTGCTCGACGAGCGGGGAGTGGAGGCACTCCAGGATGTTGGGGTTGGCGCGCAGCGCGAGCTCGCAGAACCGCTCCAGCTCCCAGGAGAACTGCTCGGGCTCCGGGCCGTCCACGTGGCGGGGCGGCTTGTCGAAGCGCCAGAAGAGCGGCGTGGGCGCCACGTACACCCCGCGCCGGTCGGTGTCGCTGCCGTCCGTGGCCAGGCCGAAGGCGCGTGAGCCCATCACACAGGCGTAGACGGTGTGCCGGCGTACGAGGTCGTGGTCGCGCATGGACGGGGATCGTACGGGCTACACGAGGAAGATCTCGCCGTCTTTTTCGGTGATCTCCTCGGGGGGAAGCGGCTTCTTGGCCGGTCCCGCGGCCACCGAGGCGTCGGTGATGCGGAACTTGCTGCCGTGGCAGGGGCAGTTGATGGTGCCGTCGGAGACGCTGTTCACGATGCAGCCCTGGTGGGTGCAGACGGCGGAGAAAGCCTTGAACTCGCCGGCCTGGGGCTGGGTCACCACGACCTTCTTGTCCGTGATCACCGTGCCGCCGCCCACGGGCACGTCGGCCGCCTTCACCAGCGCCGCGCCCTCCCCCGACGGGGGAGCGGAGGCCGGTGCCGAGCTCGGCGCGGAGACGGGCTCCGAGGCCGGTGGTGGCGCGGAGGTCGCCGCCGCGGGCGGCGCGCTCTCTTCGCCGTACTTGCTGCAACCCGCCAGCGCTGCCGTGGACAGCAGCACCATGCGTCGCTTCATGTCGTCACCCCGACCGTTCTGAAGAACCACAACGCGGACGTCAGCCACAGCACCGTCAGCGCCGTGAAGACCAGCCCGCCGACGACCGGCAGCAGCCAGCCCGGCAGTCGCTCGGCCCGCAGCAGCAGCATCTTTGCGGTGAATGCCCCGAAAAAGAAGCACCCGAGCAGCGAGTGCCACATCACGCGGCTGCTGTACGTCTGATAGCCCAACGCGTACAGGCAGTGCACGGCGACCGGGATGGCCAGCAGGAACGCGATCCGGCCCGACCAGCGGTGCAGCCCGCCGGTCCAGGAGGGGGCGCGGACGCCCGGCACCTTGCCGTACATCACCAGCGCCGAGACCGCCTGCACCAGGGCGAAGGCGAAGGCGGCCGTGGCGAGCCAGGACTTGACCGCGCCCGTGCTGGAGAAACCGGCCAGGTTGAAGGCGGTGCCGGCCGGGTCGTGCACCCTGCCGTACGCGCCGAGGGCGACCGCGACCGCCGCGGCGGCGACCGCGGGGACGAGGAACACGGCGACCCGCCGGCGGGGGCGCGGTGACGGGGCCGGGAAGGACGTGGTGGCGGCGTTCGGGTCCACGTTCATGGGGCGCTCCTGCTCCTGCCTGCGGGCGGACGGTCAGGGGATCGGCCGTGCGGTGAGCTGCGTGCCGTCCACGGTCACGGCGCCGGTGGCGGGGTCGATGGCGGGCGCCGCCGACGGTTCGCCGTCGCGCGAGACGATCCCCACCTGCTTGCCGTTCGGCAGCACGATCCAGCCGCCGACGACCCGCGCGCCGCGCACCGAGGCGGTCGCCCGGTACAGACCGGACGGCTTGACCGCGCGCTGCGCGGTGAAGGGCTGCTCCACGCCGGTCAGCCGCACCTCTCCGGTGACGCGGCCGCCCTCCAGGGTGCCCTCCAGCGAGGCGCCCCGGTCGCCGGTCAGGCGCATGCCGCCGTCTTCCCGGACGTCGCCGCGCAGCCAGGCCTCCTTGGTGCGCCCGTCGCAGACGTACGCGACGGCCTTGCCGTCGCGCAGCGCGATCGCGACGCTCGCCGCGTCGTCGCCGGTGCGGCCCGCGTAGTCCGCGTCCGGGCGCGGGACCGCGGTGCTGCGGGACGGGGAGGCCGCGGGGGCCGACGACGGCGGGGCGGCGGACGGCGTCCGGCTCGCGGCCGGCGGGCCGCCGCCCTTCGGCCCCACCTGCGGCGGTTCCGTCGTCGCGTTGAGCGACAGCATGATCAGCGCGAGTGCCAGCCCCGCGAGGAGCGTGTGGAGCGGTCCGGAACGCTTCATGTCCGCCTCCCCCGAGGCCGCGCGGTCAGGGCACCATCGAAGCGGACGGCCCGCCCCGCGTCCAGGGGCGTGTCAGGACGAAGCGGCGCTCACGACCACACCGCCAGCGCCACCGCGCGACCCTCCGTGTCCCGCTGCACCTCCAGCATCCCGACCACCGCGCTGCGGTTGATGCGCCCGTACACGTGCGGGAAGCGCGTCTCCTGCGGGACTCCCGGCGGCGGCACCGGATCGGCGTCCTCCCACAGCACACGGGCCTCCAGGGCCTCCTCGTCGATCAGCAGCACCATCAGCGGGCCCGGGGTGCCCCGGTAGAAGGCGTCGGCGACGGCGAGCGCAACCGCCTCGTCGGGCGCGCAGTGCACGAACCCGTCCTCGGCGAGCGACGAGGGCGCGTACGGACGGTCCGGGTCGCGCAGCCAGTCGTCCAGCGGAACAAGGTGGAAGATCATGCTTCATGGTGTACCGCAGCACCCCTGGCGTCTCGCAGGGCGGGCGTGTCCGCCGCGCCCCGTCCGCCCCGACTACGCTGACCAGGTACGTGCGCGCAGCAACACAGGGAGCGATGACGTGGCGGTACGAGCGGTCCGCGGAGCCGTCCAGCTGGAGCGGGACGAGGCGGAGCACATGCACGAGCAGGTCGCCGAGCTGCTCACCGCCATCCTGGAGCGCAACGGCATCGCGGTGGACGACCTGATCAGCGTCTGGTTCACCGCCACCCCGGACCTCCACAGCGACTTCCCGGCGGTCGCCGCGCGCAAGCTCGGCATCACCGACGTGCCGCTGATCTGCGCGCAGGAACTCGACATCGCCGGCGCCATGCCCCGGGTCGTGCGCATCCTCGCCCACGTCGAGTCCGGCCTGTCCAAGGGTGAGATCTCCCACGTCTACCTCGGCGCCGCGGCCGCCCTCCGCAAGGACATCGCCCAGTGAGAACCGCCCTCGTCATCGGTACCGGCCTCATCGGCACCTCCGCCGCCCTCGCGCTCGCCGCGCGCGGCGTCGAGGTCCACCTGGAGGACCACGACCCCGCCGTGGTGCGCACCGCCGCCGCGCTCGGCGCGGGCACCGACGAACCCCCGTCCGGCCGGGTCGACCTCGCGATCGTCGCCGTGCCGCCGGCCCACGTCGCCGCGACCGTCGCCGACGCCCAGCGCCGCGGGCTCGCCCGCGGCTACCTCGACGTCGCCAGCGTCAAGGCCGGACCGCGCCGCGACCTGGAGGCGCTCGGCTGCGACCTGACCTCGTACATCGGCACGCACCCCATGTCCGGCCGCGAGCGCTCCGGCCCCCTGGCCGCGACCGCCGACCTCTTCGAGGGCCGCCCCTGGGTGCTCACCCCGACCCCGGTCACCGAGACCGAGGTGCTCAACCTCGCCCTGGAGCTGGTCGCGCTCTGCCGCGCCGTCCCCGTCGTGATGGACGCCGACGCCCACGACCGCGCCGTCGCCCTCGTCTCGCACACCCCCCAGCTGGTCTCCAGCATGGTCGCGGCGCGGCTGCAGCACGCCGAGGACAGCGCGGTCCGCCTGTGCGGCCAGGGCATCCGCGACGTCACCCGGGTCGCGGGCTCGCAGCCCGGCATGTGGATCGACATCCTCTCCGCCAACCCCGGCCCGGTCGCCGACGTCCTCGCCGATCTCGCCGCCGACCTGACGGAGACCGTCGAGTCCCTGCGGGCCCTGCAGTCCGCGGACGACGTCAAGCGCCGCGACGGCGCCGCCGGCATCGAGGACCTCCTCCGCCGCGGCAACGCCGGCCGGTCCAAGGTCCCCGGCAAGCACGGCTCCGCCCCCAAGTCCTACGACGTCGTCGCCGTCCTCATCGGCGACCAGCCCGGGGAGCTCGCGCGGCTCTTCGCGGACACGGGGGCGGCGGGGGTCAACATCGAGGACGTGCGGATCGAGCACTCGACGGGGCAGCAGGCGGGTCTGGTCCAGTTGATGGTGGAGCCGGCTGCGGCGGCGCGTCTGTCGGCGGCGTTGCGGGAGCGTGGCTGGTCGCTGCGCGCCTGAGCGGGGGCCTGGGAATTCGTGGTACGGAGCCGAATGGGTGGGCCGGTAACCTTGTGGGGATGGCATTGCGCCAGCCGTGTACCTGCTCCATGCACAAGGAAGGTCCCCCGACTGTGTCGAATCCGGTGATCGTCGCGATCGACGGCCCCTCGGGCACTGGCAAGTCCAGCACTTCGAAGGCGGTCGCGGCCAAGCTCGGCCTGAGCTACCTGGACACCGGAGCGCAGTACCGGGCGATGACCTGGTGGATGCTGAGCAACGGCGTCGACGTGAACGACGCAGCCGCCGTGGCGACCGCCGCCGAGAAGCCGGTGATCGTCTCCGGGTCCGACCCGGCGGCGCCCACGATCACGGTGGACGGTGTGGACGCCTCCGGCCCGATCCGCACCCAGGAGGTCACCGCGGCGGTCAGCGCCGTCAGTGCGGTGCCGGAGGTGCGCAGCCGCCTGGTCGGGCTGCAGCGCGACGCGGCCACCGCCGCGCCCGCCGGCATCGTCGTCGAGGGCCGCGACATCGGCACCACGGTGCTGCCGGACGCCACCGTCAAGATCTTCCTCACCGCCTCCCCGGAGGCCCGCGCCGCCCGCCGCGGCGGCGAGCTGAAGGCCACCGGCAGCGCCCAGGTCGACCTCATGGCGACCCGGGAGGCCCTCGTACGGCGCGACGCGGCGGACTCCGGCCGCAAGACCTCCCCGCTGGCGAAGGCGGACGACGCCATGGAGGTCGACACCAGCGAGCTCACCCTCGACCAGGTCATCGAGTGCGTCGTCACCCTCATCGAGGAGAAGCGGGCGGCTTCGTGAGCGACTCCTCCGCGGTTCCGGGACCGAAGGGCGCGGCCGTCGGCCGCCGCCTCGGCATCGGGATCATCAACAGCCTCTGGCGCCCCCGGGTGCTCGGCGCCTGGCGGTTGCCCGCCTCGGGGCCGGTGATCCTGGCCGTGAACCACTCGCACTACGTGGACGGGCCGGTGCTCATGGGCACCTGCCCGCGCCCGGTGCACTTCCTGATCAAGAAGGAGGCGTTCATCGGGCCGCTGGACCCGTTCCTGCGTGGGATCGGCCAGCTCCCGGTGGACCGCCACAGCACCGACCGCACCGCGGTGACCAGCGCGCTCGGCGTGCTGGAGCGCGGCGGGGTCCTGGGGATCTTCCCCGAGGGCACCCGGGGCGAGGGCGACTTCGCCGACCTGCGGGCGGGCCTGGCGTACTTCGCGGTGCGCTCCGGCGCGCCCATAGTGCCGGTCGCGGTCCTCGGCACGTCCCGGCCGGGACGGCTGATCCGCGGCCTGCCGCCGGTGCGCGGCCGGGTCGACATCGTCTTCGGCGACCCCTTCGACGCCGGTGACGGCAGCGGACGCCGTACGCGTACGGCACTGGATGCCGCCACCGTGCGCATCCAGAAGCACCTGAGCGGACACCTCGAGTACGCCCGGCGCACCACGGGCCGCGCCTCCTAGCGTCGGCCTGATCCACACTGGGGCGTGCAAGCCCCCGCACATTTGACGATCGACGGAGAAGCTTTCATGGACATCGAGAACGAGTACGGCGAAGTCGGCGCGCTCGACGACGCCGAGTACGCCGAGTTCATGGAGCTCGCCGCCGAGGAGGGTTTCGACCTCGACGAGGTCGCGGGCGACCTCGCGGCGGCGGGCCACGGCCCGCTGCCGGTCGTCGCGGTCGTCGGCCGCCCGAACGTCGGCAAGTCGACGCTGGTGAACCGGATCATCGGCCGCCGTGAGGCGGTCGTCGAGGACCGTCCCGGCGTCACCCGCGACCGCGTCACGTACGAGGCCGACTGGAACGGCCGCCGCTTCAAGGTCGTCGACACCGGCGGCTGGGAGCAGGACGTCCTTGGCATCGACGCGTCCGTGGCCGCGCAGGCCGAGTTCGCGATCGAGGCCGCCGACGCGGTGGTCTTCGTGGTGGACGCCACGGTCGGCGCGACCGACACCGATGAGGCCGTCGTCAAGCTGCTCCGCAAGGCCGGCAAGCCGGTCGTGCTGTGCGCCAACAAGGTCGACGGCCCCTCGGGCGAGGCGGACGCCGCCATGCTGTGGAACCTCGGCCTCGGCGAGCCCTTCCCGGTCTCGTCGCTGCACGGCCGCGGCACGGGCGACCTGCTGGACGCGATGCTGGAGGCGCTCCCCGAGGCGCCGATGCAGTCCTTCGCCAACACCATCGGCGGCCCGCGCCGCGTCGCGCTGATCGGCCGCCCGAACGTCGGCAAGTCCTCGCTGCTGAACAAGGTGGCGGGCGAGGAGCGCGTCGTCGTCAACGAGCAGGCCGGCACGACCCGCGACCCGGTCGACGAGCTCATCGAGCTCGGCGGCAAGATCTGGAAGTTCGTGGACACCGCGGGCATCCGCCGCCGCGTCCACCTCCAGGAGGGCGCGGACTACTACGCCTCGCTGCGCACCGCGGCCGCCCTGGAGAAGGCGGAGGTCGCCGTCGTCCTGATCGACGCCGGCGAGACCCTGGCCGAGCAGGACACCCGCATCATCTCGCTGGCCGTCGAGGCGGGCCGCGCCATCGTCATCGCCTACAACAAGTGGGACCTGCTGGACGAGGAGCGGCGCTACTACCTCGAGCGCGAGATCGAGAAGGACCTCGTGCAGGTCCAGTGGGCGCCCCGGGTGAACGTCTCCGCCCGCACCGGCCGCCACATGGAGAAGCTGGTCCCGGCCATCGAGTCCGCCCTGGCGGGCTGGGAGACCCGGGTCCCCACCGGCCGTCTCAACGCCTTCCTGGGCGAGCTTGTCGCCGCCCACCCCCACCCGATCCGCGGCGGCAAGCAGCCCCGCATCCTCTTCGGAACCCAGGCCGGCACCAAGCCCCCGCGCTTCGTGCTCTTCGCCTCCGGCTTCCTGGAGGCGGGCTACCGCCGCTTCATCGAGCGTCGGCTGCGTGAGGAGTTCGGGTTCGTGGGGACGCCGATCCAGGTGTCGGTGCGGGTGCGGGAGAAGCGCGG
>NZ_JBIATA010000020.1:34807-178762 GCF_042891295.1 Streptomyces sp. NPDC001902
GCGGTCGCAAGAAGTAGCCCCTGTGGGGGTGGGCGTGGTGCCGCCTGTCTGGTCGTTCCTGTGGGGGTGATCGGGCGGGCGGTTCTTCGTGGGGGTCCGGGGGGGTCGCTCCCCGGGATGTCGCAGTATCGAGCGGCGGCTGCGTGAGGAGTTCGGGTTCGTGGGGACGCCGATCCAGGTGTCGGTGCGGGTGCGGGAGAAGCGCGGTCGCAAGAAGTAGCCCCTGTGGGGGTGGGCGTGGTGCCGCCTGTCTGGTCGTTCCTGTGGGGGTGATCGGGCGGGCGGTTCTTCGTGGGGGTCTGCAGCCGCAAGAAGTAGCCCTGCCGGGGCCGGACATGGTGCCGCCCGCCGGGTCGCCTCCCCAGGGGGGGGCGATCGGGCGGGCGGTTCGCCGTGCGGGGTGGGTCAGAGGCCGCCGTGCATGCGGTTCTCCGCGAGGCCCGGGGGGAGGGCCGGAAGGTCGCCGCGGTGGCGGCCGGAGCGGTAGGGGGAGCCGGCGCCACCGCGGTCGGCGAAGCCGTTGAACTGCAGGTCCTCCTCGCCGGTGCGGTCGCCGGGGAGGGTGCGGAAGAGCCTGCGGTACTCGGAGTAGAGCGCGTCGTAGATCGGCGTGCCCTCGCTCACGGACGCCTCCTGCGCGGTGCGCATGGGGGGGATGGGGCTGCGGAACTGGGCTCGTGAGGAAGCGTCAAAGGTGTGCACGTCGTGGCAACGAGCGGCTCATCTGCGGGGATGCGGGTCGTACGGATGAATCACGCATATGCACTGCCATAGGCCAAAGGCGCGTACGGGCAGCCGTACGCGCCTTTGGCGGAGCCGGGGGGATCAGGTGCCGGAGAGCGGCATCGTCGCCGCGACGAGGAGTCCGCGCCCGCAGGCGCGTTCCAGGGCGTCGCGCAGCAGGTCCTCGCGGGGCTGCTGGCCGATGGTGCCGTGCGGGGCGGCGTACACGTACACCTCGTTGGACCGGTTGACCGCCTGGCGCCAGCCCTCGCTCACCGCGAGCGGCTGGTGCGCCTGCCACCACGCGCCGGCGGAGCCGGGTTGCAGGATGGCGTGCAGCTGCCCCATGGCCAGGAGCACGGACCAGCCGGGCAGCGGGGAGGGCGGTGTGGACAGGTCGTTCACGGGGAGGAAGCCCTGCTCGATGAGGATCGGCAGGAAGTCGTCACCGGGGCCGCTGTCGCCGGGGCGGGCGATCGGGCCGGTGGGCTCGATGACCAGGGCCGGGCACACCTCCTCCTTGATGAGGACGAGGCCGCAGGTGATGCCGAGCACCGCCTGGCGCGGAGCGGCCGCCGCCGCGGCGCCGGACGGCTCCTCACCGGCGATGCTCTGCACCGCTCCCTGCAGTTGCTCCTCCGAGACGGGCACGACCTGGGAGGGGATGCAGGTCGCGTGGGCGAAGGCGAGCACGGCGGTCTCCTCGCCGACGAAGAGCACCGTGCTGGTGCGCTCCGTGGCGGTGTCCCCCGGGGTACGGCAGGAGGTGCAGTCGTACGTGCCGGGCGCGCTGTCGCCCGCCAGCAGGCGTGCCGCCTCCTCATCGCCGATCTCGGCTCGTACCTCGTCGCTGACGTCGAGCATGGGCGGCACTGAAGCCTCCTTGAAATGTACGGCTACGGGCTCCTTTGCCGGGCCTCGCCCGGCACATAGTGACAACGGCCGATCTGTGGCGGGAGTCACGGCCTTCTTGGCGCGTGCTCGTGCGTCCGCGTGCGGAGGGTGAGCGGCGGTGCGGAGCCGGTCACTCCAAGTCCCACCTTTCACCCCGGGAAGCCTCCGTGCCTATGAGTCGGGTCACACGGCGCATATGCGCTGTGCGGATATGCCGCAAAAAACACCATCAATCCGGTGTCCTCAATAGGTCGTTACTACCAGTAACCCTCAAGTGGCCTGCGACGTAAGGGGTTTGTTTGGCGACGGAACGCGACCCTGCCTAGATTTGCCCGCCGTGTGCAGAGAGCACCACCCGGGAGGGCTCGCACGGAGGGTGACCGTGGATCCGAAATCCATCGGTCGGCGAGCGAAGGGGACGGGGGCCGCGCCGGATGCGTGGGGACCCCGTCCGTCGGGTGCCGTACCGGAGGTACGGCGCCATGGGGGAACCCCGGGTCCGTGGAGAGGGATTCCATGGCCGTATCAGCCAAGTACCGTCAGTCCGCAGTCGTAGCCGGCGTCACCGTGCTGACCCCGCTGGCCCTCATGGCCGTCGCGGGGCCCGCGAAGGCCGCCGACGGCGGGGTCTGGGACCGCATCGCGAGCTGCGAGAGCGGCGGGAACTGGCACATCAACACCGGCAACGGGTACTACGGAGGACTCCAGTTCTCGGCCGACCTGGCGCGCCTACGGCGGCACCGCGTACGCGGCGACCGCCGACCGGGCGAGCCGTGAGCAGCAGATCGCCGTCGCCGCCAAGGTGCAGCGGGCGCAGGGCTGGGGCGCCTGGCCCACCTGCTCCGCCCGCGCCGGCGCCTACGGGAGCGCACCCGCCCGCGGGACCGCCCCGGCCGCGCCGAAGGCGAAGCGGCACACCGCCCCGGCGCCCGCGCAGCAGTCGCGCGGCAGCGGCGGTCACGCCGACCGCGGCCAGAGCCGGGCGAAGGGGCACGGCAACTACAGCGTCCGCGGCGGCGACACCCTGAGCGGCATCGCGGCCGCCCACGGGACGACCTGGAAGAAGCTGTACGCCGTCAACCGGTCCGTGATCGGCACCGACCCCAACCTGATCTACCCGGGACAGCGGCTGTCGGTCTGACCTCCCGCGCACTCCCGGCCCACCCGGCGGGGCGTGCTCCGACCGGGTGGGCCGGGGGGCGCGCACGGCGCGGCGGGCGACGGCGCCCGCCGCACCGTGCCTAGCCTGGCCCGCATGTCCCGTCCCCGCCGTCTCGCGGTGACCGCTTTCGCTCTGCTCGCCACGTGGGCGGCCCTGGCTCCCGGAGCGCGGGCCGACGGGCACGCCCCCGTCTGGCTGGAACTGGCGACCTGCGAGAGCAGCAACCGCTGGAAGACCAACACCGGCAACGGCTTCTACGGTGGGCTGCAGATCTTCCAGCCCACCTGGGTCGAGCACGGCGGTCTCGACCTGGCCGCCAGGCCCGACCGCGCGACCCCCGACCAGCAGATGACCGTCGCCGAGGAGATCCTCCGCGACCAGGGCTGGGAGGCCTGGCCGACCTGCGCGCAGCGCCTGCGGCTGGCCGGCCGGGCGCACGCGGTCCAGCCCGGCGAGACCCTGGAGGGAGTCGCCCGGCGCTTCAACGTCAGCGGCGGCGCGGCCGAGCTGTACCGGCTCAACCAGGACGTCATCGGCTCCGACCCGACCCGGCAGCTCACGCCCGGGACACTGCTGCGCCTGCCGCGCTGAGCCCGCTGGACCCTGGCCGGGTGCGGCGGGTCCTGGCGGGTCCTGGTCATGACGTGCCTGAATTCGTGTCATCTTATGGCCATGTCAACCGATTAGTGGAAATACGTCGTGTGCGGCAATACCCTGAACGGTCCGTCCGCCCAAAGCCGCGATGTGTGCGGCCCGCCGCTCCCGCCGCGCTCTCAGGTGCTCGCCGAACCGTCCGTCACCTCTCGGGCCCGCCCGTCCGTAGCCCGGTGGAGTGACGCGGCGAGCGGCCGCCGGGGCGGCTGGGTGACGGAGGGGGGCGGCATCGAGCGCAATTGCTTCGACGTGCCGCAGCTGGGCCACCGTGCCTGACGGGCGCGATCCGGAAGGATACCGACCGGTCACGGGGACATCACAGTGCGTATACGGCGAGGGGCAGGGAAGGTGAAGGAACGCAACCTAAGGGCCGGGGCGATCGTCTTGCCTGCACGAAGTGCGGGCGGGAGTCCGCGGGGAGCGGGAGAGCACGGGGACGCATGCGCATTTCCATACTGATTCACAACGCCTACGGGGTCGGTGGCACCATCCGCACGACCTACAACCTGGCCGGCGCCCTGGCCGAGCGCCACGAGGTCGAGATCGTCTCCGTGTACCGCCACCGCGACGAACCTTCCTTCGCCCTCGACCCGCAGGTCCGGCTGCGGCACCTGGTGGACCTGCGCAGGAGCAGCGACACGTGCGACCTCGACGACCCGCTGTACCACCGGCCGGCGAAGGTCTTCCCCTCCGGTGAGAACCGCTACGAGCAGTACAGCGCCCTCACCGACCAGCGGATCGCCGCCCACCTCGCGGCGCTCGACGCCGACGTCGTCATCGGCACCCGCCCCGGGCTGAACGTCCACATCGCCCTGCAGGCGCCGCGTCACGTGGTCCGGATCGCACAGGAGCACCTGACGCTCGACACCCACTCGCTGGCGCTGGTCCTCAGGCTGCGCCGGCTCTACCCCCGGCTGGACGCGGTCACCACCACGACCGAGGCCGACGCCGTCTGCTACCGCCGCAGACTGTGGCTGCCCGGCGTACGGGTGCTCGCCCTGCCGAACAGCGTCCCCGACCCGGGTGTCGTGCCCAGCGCCCTGGACGCCAAGTACGTGGTCGCGGCGGGCCGGCTGGCCCCCGTGAAGCGTTACGGCGACCTCATCAGGGCCTTCGCCAAGGTCTCGGTCGAACACCCGGACTGGGGCCTGCGGTTATACGGCACCGGTGGGCAGAAGGAGAAGCTGGAACAGCTCATCGAGCGCCTGGAACTCGGCGACCGGGTGACGATGATGGGGACGGTGACGCCGATCGAGCCGGAGATGGCCAAGGGCTCCATGCTGGCGGTCTCCTCCAGCATGGAGTCGTTCGGCATGACGATCGTCGAGGCGATGCGCGTGGGGCTGCCGGTGGTCAGCACCGACTGCCCGCTCGGTCCCGGCGAGATCATCAGCGACGGGGTCGACGGCCTGCTGGTGCCCCCGCGTGACGTCGACGCCCTTGCCGCCGCGATGCTCCGGCTGATCAACGACGACGAGCTGCGCCGCCGCATGGGCCGGGCGGCCCTGGACAAGGGCGCCAGCTACGACCCCGCGGAGATCGCCAGGAGCTGCGAACGCCTGCTGGAGGAGCTGCTGGCCCGCCGGACGGGCCCCTCGGGGCGGCTGCGCGCGGCCTGGCGCCACGTCGGCGGCCTGGGGATGGGCGTGCTGTATGCGTGCAAGGACCTCGCCCGTGCGGCGAAGCGGCGGGCCCGCAGGCTGCGCAAGAAGCTGCGGGCCGCGGCGCGCAGGCGGCTCGGCGGGCGGACGCGGAGGGGCTGAACCCCGGGCGGGTGACGGCGCTGCCGGTGCCGCGACCGGCCGCGCCGTCACTCCTGGCCGCCGGCACCGGGCTCGACGGCGTCGCGGCGGCCGGTGGAGCGTGCCTGGTCGAGGGCGGCGACCTCCGGGTGGTGCAGGTCGAAGGCGGGGGACTCGGAACGGATCTGCGGCAGCGTCGAGAAGTTGTGCCGTGGTGGCGGGCAGGAGGTCGCCCATTCCAGCGAACGGCCGAAGCCCCAGGGGTCGTCGACCTCCACGCGCCGGCCGTACTTGGCGGTCCGCCACACGTTGTAGAGGAACGGCAGGGTGGACAGGCCCAGCAGGAACGCCCCGATCGTCGAGATCGTGTTGAGCACGGTGAAGCCGTCCGCCGCCAGGTAGTCGGCGTACCGCCGGGGCATGCCCTCCACGCCCAGCCAGTGCTGGACGAGGAAGGTGGTGTGGAAGCCGACGAACAGCGTCCAGAACTGGATCCTCCCCAGCCGCTCGTCGAGCATCTTCCCGGTGAACTTCGGCCACCAGAAGAAGAAGCCGGCGAACATCGCGAAGACCACCGTCCCGAAGACCACGTAGTGGAAGTGGGCCACGACGAAGTACGAGTCGCTGACCTGGAAGTCCAGCGGGGGCGAGGCGAGGATGA
This sequence comes from Streptomyces sp. NPDC001902, assembly GCF_042891295.1. NCBI lineage: Bacteria > Bacillati > Actinomycetota > Actinomycetes > Kitasatosporales > Streptomycetaceae > Streptomyces > Streptomyces sp. NPDC001902. The sequence continues at coordinate 40,644 of NZ_JBIATA010000020.1, forward strand.
CCCCGGTGAGGCCGCCGAACAGGAAACTCACCAGGAAGCCGACGGCCCACAGCATCGGTGTCTCGAAGGACAGCGAGCCGTGCAGCATCGTGCCGATCCAGTTGAAGAACTTCACCCCGGTCGGCACGGCGATCAGGAACGACAGCAGCGAGAAGAACGGCAGCAGCACGGCGCCGGTGACGAACATGTGGTGCGCCCACACCACCATCGACAGCCCGGTGATGGCCGTCGTCGCGCCCACCAGCGTCGCGTAGCCGAACACCGGCTTGCGCGAGAACACCGGGATGACCTCGGTGATGATGCCGAAGAACGGCAGCGCGATGATGTACACCTCCGGGTGGCCGAAGAACCAGAACAGGTGCTGCCACAGCAGCGCCCCGCCGTTGCCCGGCTCGAAGACCAGCGAGCCGAAGCGCCGGTCCGCCTCCAGCACCAGCAGCGTCGCCGCCAGCACGGGGAAGGCCATCAGCACCAGCACGGAGGTGAAGAGCACGTTCCAGGTGAAGATCGGCATCCGGAACATGGTCATGCCCGGCGCGCGCATCCCCACGATCGTCGCGACGAAGTTGACCGCGCCCAGGATGGTGCCGAAGCCCGACAGCGCCAGCCCCATGATCCACATGTCGGCGCCGATCCCGGGCGAGCGGGTGAGGCTGTTCAGCGGCGCGTAGGCGAACCAGCCGAAGGAGGCGCTCCCGGTGGGCGTCAGGAAGCTCCCGAGCACGATCAGGCCGCCGAAGAGGAACAGCCAGTACGACAGCATGTTCAGCCGGGGGAAGGCGACGTCGGGCGAGCCGATCTGCAGCGGCATGATCTCGTTGGCGAAGCCCGCGAAGGTCGGGGTGGCGAAGAGCAGCAGCATGACCGTGCCGTGGATCGTGAACAGCTGGTTGTAGCCGTCGTTCGACATCAGCTGCAGGCCGGGGCGGGCGAGCTCGGCGCGCATCAGCAGCGCCATGAGTCCCGCGGCGAGGAAGAAGCCGAACGACGTGATCAGGTAGAGGTGCCCGATCTTCTTGTGGTCGGTGGTGGTCAGCCAGTCCACCATCAGCCGTCCCGGCCGCCGGGGCGCCGCCGCCCGGTCGGTCGCGGTCTGCGTTGCGTTCGTCCCCATCGGCGCGTTCCCTCGCGGTAGGAGATCCTGCCGGCACTCGGTCTTCCGTACTCGCATCTTCCGTACAGTCTCGGGCAGACGACCCGTCATGTGACGGACCGGGACGGACGGCCGTGCCGCGCGCCGTCGGTGCGCCATTGAGTGGAGGGTCGAACGAAAGTACGATAAAGGGGCCATGCCGTAGCGCACCGAGGGGGCACCCCGTGACGCATCCGGACCACGACCGCGCGCTGCAGTGCGCGCTCGCCGCCGCGCGGCGCGGCTTCCCCGTCATCCCGCTGTCGCGGACCAAGCTCCCCGCGGTCCGTTCGCCGCACCGGGGGGAGACCGGGCGCGGGATGTGCCGCGGCCAGTGCGGACGGCTCGGCCACGGCGTGCACGACGCCGCCACCGAGCCCGCCCGGATAACCGAGATGTTCGCGGCGGCCCCCTGGGCCAGCGGGTACGGGATCGCGTGCGGACGCTCACCGCACTACCTGATCGGCCTCGACCTGGACCGCAAGGACGGCGTCGACGGCGTGACCGACCTGGTGGACCTGGCCGCCCGGTGGGGCTTCGCCGTGCCGTGGACGCGCACGGTCATCACCCCGAGCGGCGGCCGGCACCTGTGGCTGCGCGGCCCGGCCGAGGCGATCGTGCCCAACTCCGTGCGCCGGCTCGGCAACGGGATCGACGTGCGCGGCAGCGGCGGCTACCTCGTGGGACCCGGCTCGGTGACCACCGCCGGGCTCTACCGCTGGGACCCGCCGACGGCCTCGATGCCGCCGGCCGCCGTGCCCAAGCGGCTGCTGCGGCTGCTGCTGACGACCCCCCAGCGCCGTGCCGCGCGTGCCGCGGCGGGCGCGACGGCGGGTGCCGGGTCGGGCGGGGGCACGGCCGAGCCGCTGATCCGCTTCGTGCTGGGCTCGTCGGTGGGGGAGCGCAACGAGCGGCTGTTCTGGGCCGCCTGCCGCGCGTTCGAGAACGGCCACGGCGACCGGGTCGCCGCGGAGATGGTCGGGGCGGCCGTCAGCACCGGCCTGTCGGAGCGCGAGGCGGAGTCGACGGTGGGTTCCGCCCGCCGGCATGTCCTGCGGGGGTCTGGCGGGCGGCGCTCGGCGGGAGCACTCTGACCCCATGACCTCTATCGCACCGAGGGCCGGCCGGGTCGCCGTCACCGAGGAGGCCGCGGGGCTGCTGCGGCGTCTCGCCGACCAGCACGGCCCGTTGATGTTCCACCAGTCCGGCGGCTGCTGCGACGGCAGCTCGCCCATGTGCTATCCGCGGGGGGAGTTCCTCACCGGGGACTCCGACGTGCACCTCGGCGACCTCGACGTCCTGGGCATCGACCCGGTGGCGGTGTGGATGTCGCGCGACCAGTTCGCCTACTGGAGCCACACGCATCTGACGATCGACGTGGTGCCGGGGCGCGGCAGCGGCTTCTCGCTGGAGGCGCCGACGGGCAACCGGTTCCTCATTCGGTCCCGGTTGCTGACGGATGAAGAGCTGTCGACGCTGGGGATGTGATGTGAGGGAAGTGTGTGGACCGTTTCCCGGAATTCCGTGGCGGCCGGCCCGGACGCTTTTCGGCGGCCGGGTCCGCGAATTCGGCGGGTGATTGGAAAAGTCGCCCCCAAAGAGTGAACGGTGCACGCCAAACGCTGCCCTGGATTCTGTGACAGAAGTGTGACGATCAAGTCGGCCGCCGCCTTCCGTCACGGCTCGTGTGCGCCTACGGTTGCTCTCATGGCAACCGATCCGAGTGCCGCACGGCAACCGCAGGACGAACCGGACACCTACGTCGGCCTCGGCGCCGACGAGGCCGAGCGCCGGGCCACCGAGCGTGGCTGGAGCATGGTGCGTGCCCTGCCGCCGGGCGCCGTCATCACCATGGAGTACCGGGTGGGCCGGCTCAACTTCACCGTCGAGGGCGGCCGGGTGACCCGCTGCTGGAGCGGCTGAAGGCCCCTCTTCCCGCGTCCCCGCACGACGAAGGCCCCGGCCGCCCCTCTTCGGGGGCGGCCGGGGCCTTCGTACGGGCGCGGGCGGGGCGGGAGGTGTGCGTACCTGCCCCGCGGGCCGTCAGCCGGTGGCGCCGCGGCCGCGGGCCACGCCGGCCTGGCCGACCGGTGCCGGGCGGCCGGGCCGGTCCGCGGGCGGGCGGCGGCTGCCGGCCGGGGTGACCGGGGTGCGTTCGTGGCGGGTGGTGTGCGGACGTGCCGGGTGGTGCGGTACGCCGGACGCGGGTGTCGTCGCGCGGCCGCTGAGAACGACGGGCTCGAGTACGCCGTCCGGGTTGTCGGAGAGCTGCACGGAGGCCGGCGCCGTGTTCGCGGCCGGAGCCGTGGCGGGCGCCGTGCGGGTGCCGCGACGGCGCGCCCAGGCGGCCGTGATCCGCTGCTCGGCCGAGGCCATCAGCGGCTCGAACCAGGGCAGTGCCAGCAGGATCAGCAGGCCGGCCGCCCAGCCGAGCAGGACGTCGCTGACCCAGTGGGTGCCGAGGTAGATGGTGGTCATGCCGACGCCCAGCGCCAGCAGCGCCGCGATCACGGAGGTGACCCGGCGGACCCACGGGGTGGTGGCCAGATAGGCCAGGACCCCCCAGGTCACCACGGCGTTCGCGGTGTGACCGGAGGGAAATATATCGCCGCCGGCGAAGAGCTCGGCCGATCCGGCGCTGGTCGCGTAGTGCGGGCCGAGCCTGCCGAGGCCGTACTTCACCGAACCCACGGTGACGTTCAGCAGGAGCAGCGACGTGCCCAGCACCAGCAGTGGGTGCAGGGTGCGGTGGCGCCAGGCGCGCCAGCCCAGCCAGGAGGCGACGATCACGGCCGTCGGGCCGCGCTGGCCCAGGACCACGAAGTAGTCCAGGAACGCGTGGATCTGCGGCCACTGCTTGTAGGGCCGCCACATCATGACCTGCCAGTCCAGGGTCACGAGCTTGGACGTGGTCAGGACGGCTACGACGATGGCCACATAGGCCACGAGCGTCGATCCGAACAGCAGCACGCGTGTCCGGCTCATGCCCGGTGGCGCCTGGGCTGTCTCGGGCTCCTCCATGAGGCGAAGCTTGTCATCGGTACGCACTCAATCGACGTTACAGCGTGTGATGGCGGAGTTCGGCCGGAAGGCCGGGTTCGTAATGACGATGTGATGTGGACTGCGTCTCACTCCACCCATTGGCCGTAGTGCGGACGTGCACATTGAGCCGAATGCGGGAACTCCTTGATTTTATGTTTCGAAGTGCATGCGGAGGATCTTGGGAAATCGCGCGTTCGATTTCCGCATGCCCTGTTTATCTTTGATTACCCGTCACTTCTCCTGGAGTTCGCCTGCCATTCCGGTGGGGCGGTCGGGTTCCCTGCGCGCCGTCCGTCGCGGCCCCGGATCGCAGCCGTGACCTGGGAGATTCCCGATCGGCGGGCGCGTGAACGCGCGCGGCGGGCGTACGCGTTGAACCGCGCGCCCCGCGCTCGGGGTGCATACGACCGGAACGGGCGGGTACACGCCACCGAGTCGGCGGGCGGGGCGGTTCCGTCCCGGCGGGAGGCCCGGTGCCGCGCGGTACCGGAAATGTCCGGCAGGTCTCCGGCGGATGGCCGTCACGTGACGACGGCCACGTCGGAACGTGACCCGCGCCACCCACCATCGGCGCGGACTCGCGTAGTCTGACGACTTCACTCGCCCTCGTCGCTGGGTTCCCCCGGGACCGTCCCCCTCGTCCTGCCCAGGGACACCGCGAGCGCACCGCTGGGAGGTACGTACATGACAGGGACGTCCTCGGCCGGCATTCCCGGGCCGGCCGCCGTCCCACGGCACACTCGGCCGGTCAACCGCTGGACCGTGCTGATCGTCCTCTGCGTCAGCCTGCTGCTCGTCGCCCTCGACGCGACCGTGCTGCACGTCGCCGTTCCCGCGGTGAGCGAGGACCTGCGCCCCGGCGCGATAGAGCTGCTGTGGATCGTCGACGCCTATCCGCTCGTCGCCGCGTCCCTGCTCATCCTCTTCGGCACCCTCGGCGACCGCGTCGGAAGACGCCGGATCCTGCTGCTCGGCTGCACGATCTTCGCGGCGGCCTCGGCGGTGGCCGCCTTCGCGCCCGACCCGCGCGTCCTCATCGCGGCCCGGGCCCTGCTCGGCGTCGGCGGCGCGATGATCATGCCGGCCACGCTGTCGATCCTCCGGCAGGTCTTCCCCGACCGCCGTGAGCGGGCCGTGGCCATCGGCGTGTGGAGCGCCGTCGCGGCCGTCGGCGCCGCCGTCGGGCCGGTCCTCGGCGGTTTCCTCGTCGAGAACTTCTGGTGGGGCTCGGTCTTCCTGGTCAACATCCCCCTGATGGCCGTCATCCTTCCGGTGGCCCGCTGGCTGCTGCCGGAGTCCCGCGGCGAGCTGGACGGCCCCTGGGACGTGCTGGGCGCGGTCATGGCCGCGCTGGGCATCCTCGGCGCCATCCTCGGCGTCAAGAGGGTCGGCGGCGGCGCGGCCCCGTACGAGCCCTCCGCGCTCGTCCCGCTGCTCGTGGGCCTGACCCTGCTGGTGCTGTTCGTGCGCCGGCAGCGCAGGCGCGAGCACCCGCTCATCGACATACGCATGTTCGTCAGGCCCGCCTTCGGCACCTCCGTGGGCTGCATCGTGCTGGCGCTGCTCGCCCTCGTCGGCCTGGAACTGATCGCCGTCCAGTACCTGCAGCTGGTCCTCGGCCTGAGCCCCCTGCAGACGGGGCTGCGGCTGCTGCCGCTGACCCTCGCGGCCATGGGCGCCGGCCTCCTGGGCTCCCGGATGCTCGGCCGCTTCGGGCCGCGCGTCATGGTGAGCTCCGGTTTCGTCCTCACCGCCTGCGCGGTGCTCGTGCTGACCCTCATGGGCCAGCACGACCGGCCGGGCGTGCTGACCACGGGCTTCGTCCTGCTCGGCTTCGGGCTGGAGACCACGCTCTTCGGCGCGTACGAGTCCATGCTCAGCGACGCCCCCGCCGAGCAGGCGGGCGGCGCCGCCGCGATCGGCGAGACCTCCTACCAACTGGGCGCCGGCATCGGCATCGCGCTGCTGGGCAGCGTCATGAACGCCGCCTACGCCCCCGGCGTCGCCCGGGTCCCCGGAGTGCCGGCGGACGCCCGCGTCTCGGCCGGGAAGTCGCTCGGCGAGGCCTACGAGGTCTCCGACCACCTCGGCGGTACCGCCGGAGCCTCCCTGCGGCACGCCGCACGGCACGCCTTCGTCCACGGGATGCACATCACCCTGGTGGTCAGCGCCGGTCTGCTGCTGCTCGGCGCGGTCGCCGCGCTGCGGCTGCCCCGCCGCATGGAGTGCGGCACGGAGGCGTCCGAGCGGTCCGCCGCCCCCGGGATCCCGGCACCGCGCGAGCACGCCCTGGCCGGGGCCGACGTGTCGCGCTGAGCACACCGTCGGGGGCTTTACCCGCCCCCGCCACGGAAGTAGCTTCGTCCGCGAAGCGCAGTGATCACCGGAGAGGACGACGATGTCCGCTGGAAAGCCGCAGTTCGACCCGTACGACCCGCTCGGCATCGACGACCTGCTCGACGACGAGGACCGCGCCGTGCGGGACACCGTGCGCGGCTGGGCCGCCGACCGCGTGCTGCCGCACGTGGCGGACTGGTACGAGCGCGGCGAGCTGCCCGGGATCCGCGAGCTGGCCCGCGAGCTCGGCTCGATCGGCGCGCTGGGCATGTCGCTGACCGGCTACGGCTGCGCGGGCGCCACCGCCGTCCAGTACGGCCTCGCCTGCCTGGAGCTGGAGGCCGCCGACTCCGGCATCCGCTCGCTCGTCTCCGTGCAGGGTTCGCTGGCGATGTACGCCGTCCACCGGTACGGCTCCGAGGAGCACAAGCAGCGCTGGCTGCCCCGGATGGCCGCCGGCGAGGTCATCGGCTGCTTCGGGCTCACCGAGCCCGACCACGGCTCCGACCCGGCGGGCATGCGCACCCACGCCAAGCGGGACGGTTCCGACTGGGTCCTGAACGGCCGCAAGATGTGGATCACCAACGGCTCGGTCGCCGGCGTCGCCGTGGTGTGGGCCCGCACCGACGAGGGCATCCGCGGATTCGTCGTGCCCACCGACACCCCCGGGTTCTCCGCACCCGAGATCAAGCACAAGTGGTCGCTGCGCGCCTCCGTCACCAGCGAGCTGGTCATGGACGACGTGCGCCTGCCCGCCGACGCCGTGCTCCCCGAGGTCACCGGCCTGCGCGGCCCGCTCAGCTGCCTGAACCACGCGCGCTACGGCATCGTCTGGGGTGCCATGGGCGCCGCACGCAGCAGTTTCGAGGCCGCCCTGGAGTACTCCCGCACCCGTGAGCAGTTCGGCCGGCCCATCGGCGGCTTCCAGCTGACCCAGGCCAAGCTCGCCGACATGGCGCTCGAACTGCACAAGGGCGTCCTCCTCGCCCACCACCTCGGGCGGCGCATGGACGCGGGCACGCTCCGTCCCGAGCAGGTCAGCTTCGGCAAGCTCAACAACGTGCGCGAGGCGATCGAGATCTGCCGCAACTCCCGGACGATCCTGGGCGCGAACGGCATCTCCCTGGAGTACCCCGTCATGCGGCACGCCACCAACCTGGAGTCCGTGCTCACCTACGAGGGCACCGTCGAGATGCACCAGCTCGTGCTCGGCAAGGCGCTCACCGGCCTCGACGCCTTCCGGTAGGCGGGCGGGCGGGCGGGCGGCCGTGGGGGGGGGGGGGGGGGGGGGGGGGGGCCCCCCCCCGCCGCGGGGGGGGGGGGGGGGGGCGGGGGGGGGGGGGGGGGGCGGCCGCGGGGGGGGGGGGGGGGGGGGGGGGGCCCGCGCGGGGGCGCCCCCCCCCCCCCCCCGGGGGCGGTGGGGGGGGGGGGGGGGGGGGGGGGGGGGGGGGGGGGGGGGGGCGGGGGCGCCCCCCCCCCCCGCCACGGGTCAGTTCTGGTTGAAGAAGCCGTCGCCGCCGCGCTTGCTGTCGGCGTTGACGACCAGGTAGTCGGGCGGGGTCAGCAGGAACACCCGGTTGGCCACGCGGTCGATCGAACCGCGCAGGCCGAAGGTGAGGCCGGCCGCGAAGTCGACGACACGCTTGGCGTCGGCGGGGTCCATCGCCGTCAGGTTGACGATCACCGGGACGCCTTCCCGGAACAGTTCGCCGATGCCGCGGGCGTCCCGGAAGCCGTCCGGGGTGACCGTGGCGATCCGGCGGCCCTGTTCCTCCGCCGAATCGGAGGCCACGCGCACGCGGGGGTCGGTGACCCAGGAGTCGGGGGAGGACGTCTCGGCGCCGTCGCCGTAATCGGCGTAGTCCTCGTCGTAGTACTCCTCGGCGCTGTTGTCGTCGACGAGTCCCAGCCAGGCGCTCGCCCGTCGTACCGATCCCATGGACGCCTCCTCTCGCACGCGGTCAGTTTGCCGTCCGCACCCCTATGGTCGTCCATGATGCGGATGATGCGCCAAGCGGATACCCACCGTGGGGTGGATTCGTGACAGACCTGGTGCATAAATCGCACTAGTGGCCCCCAGGTACCCCGTGGAATATGGCTCCTGACGGATCATCGGAAAGGGTTCCGCTCGGTAGGGTGATGGCTCACCGCCGGACAGCCGAACGGGCGGCGTACAGAACGACCAGCCGATGACGTGTTCCATTGCTGCGAATGACGTACGGGGGATTGTGATGTTCGGAATCGTCAGACCATGCCGGCACCGTCTGCCGGAGAAGCTGGCCATAGCGTGGACGGCCCATCTGTGCGGGCTCTGCCTCGCCCTGAGGGACGACCACGGTCAACTGGCCAGGGTCGCCACGAATTACGACGGGCTCATCGTCTCGGTGCTGGTGGAGGCCCAGTCGGGGCGGACGGAGGACGGACGCCGTACCGCCGGGCCGTGCCCGCTGCGCGCGATGCGGACCGCGCCGGTGGCCAAGGGGGAGGGCGCGCGGCTGGCCGCGGCGGTCTCGCTGGTGCTGGCCTCGGCGAAGATGCGCGACCACATGGCGGACGGCGACGGTCTGCTGGCGCGCCGTCCGGTCGCCGCGGCGGCGCGCACGGTCGCCCGGCGCTGGGACCGGGCGGGGGCCGTGACCGGTTCCGGGCTCGGCTTCGACACCGCGGTGCTGGTGGACGCCGTGGGCCGGCAGACCGCCGTCGAGGCGGCCGCCGGGCCCGGTACCTCCCTGCTGACCGTCACCGAGCCCACCGAGACCGCCACCGCCGCCGCGTTCGGCCACACGGCGGTGCTGGCCGGACGCCCCGGCAACCGTGCCCCGCTGGAGGAGGCGGGCCGGCTCTTCGGCCGCCTCGCCCACCTGCTGGACGCGGTGGAGGACCTGGACGCCGACGCGGCGGCGGGCGCGTGGAACCCGCTGACCGCCACCGGGACGAGCGTGGACGAGGCACGGCGGCTGTGCGACGACGCGGTGCACGGGGTCCGGCTGGCCCTGCGTGACGTGGAGTTCACCGACGGCGCGCTCGCCCACGTCCTGCTCGCCCACGAACTGCGCCGTTCCGTGGACCGCGCGTTCGGGGCCTCGTGCGCCCACCACCCGGGCCCTGGCGGCCCCGGCGGGCCGGTGCAGTCGCCCTGGCTGACCCCCGGCCCCCCGCACCAGCCGGGCCCCCGCCGCGGGCTGCTCATGGGCTGCGCGGTGTTCGCGGGGCTCTGCTGCACGTGCCAGATCTGCTGCCGGGACCACTACGACGACCCCTGGACCGGCAAGCGGCGCGAAGGCTGGTGCTCCAACTGCGACTGCTCCGGCTGCGACTGCGGCTGCGGTGACGGCTGCTGCTGCGACTGCGACTGCTGCGGCTGCGACTGCTGACGGGGACACGCCGGCCCTCCCCGCGACGGCGGTGACCGGTGCGGGCGTTCGACGTGCCGGGCCCGGCGGGCGGGGTGCGGGCCGCGGCGCAGCCGCCCGTTCGCGCCAAACCGGGGGTGGTGCGCGGGGGTGGCCGGCGGGTGGCGGGGGCGGTGGGCCCACCAGGTGATACACCGTCACAGCGGTTGACCCGGGGGAGCCGCCGGGGCGTTTCGGGTACGTGACGCGGCCGAAACCCGCCCTTGTGCGCTTGTGCGTGACTCTGAATACTCCCGTGTGCGCAGCACTTGTCAGGGGCACGCCACCCCCACAGTACGGCGGCGCCCTCGCTGCGCCTCACCGGCCCGCGCTACGCGGGTCAACTTCCGTTCCCCCACAGGAGGAAAACGCGTGAGGATCAAGCGCACCACCCACACCCCCGTCCCGAGACGTGCACGGCTGATCGCCCTGGCGTCCGGTCTGCTGGCGGCCACCGCGCTCACCCTGCCCGCCGCCCAGGCCGCTCCCGCGCCCAAGGCCTCCCCCGAGGCCGCGGCCGCGCTCACCACGTCCCTCGGCACCGCCTCCACCGCCGGTTCGTACTACGACGCCAAGGCCAAGACCATGGTCGTCAACGTCACGAACGACAAGGCGGCCCAGGCCGTCAGCGCGGCCGGCGCGGTCCCGAAGTTCGTGGCGCACAGCACCGCCCAGCTGGAGAAGGCCGGGAAGGCCACCCTCGCCGCGGACATCGCGGGCACCTCGTGGGTCGTCGACCCGAAGTCCAACCGCCTGGAGGTCACCGCCGACAGCACGGTCACCGGAGCCGAACTCGCCACGCTGCAGAAGGCCACCGCCTCCTACGGCGACGCGGTCACCTTCCGCCGCACGGCCGGCACCTTCAAGCGGCTGATCGCCGGCGGCGACGCCATCTACGGCGGCGGTTACCGCTGCTCGCTCGGCTTCAACGTGCGCAGCGGCAGCACCAACTACTTCCTGACCGCCGGGCACTGCGGTGAGGTCGCGTCCACCTGGTACTCCAACTCCAGCCAGTCCACCGTGCTGGGCTCGAACGTCAGCTACAGCTTCCCGACCAACGACTACGCGCTGGTCCGGTACAGCAACACCTCCGTGACCAAGAGCGGCACGGCCGGCAACACCGACATCACCAGCGCCGGCAACGCCTTCGTGGGCCAGGCCGTCCTGCGTGACGGCTCCACCACCGGCATCCACAGCGGTTCGGTCACCGGCCTCAACGCCACCGTCAACTACGGCGGCGGCGACGTGGTCTACCAGATGATCCGCACCAACGTGTGCGCCGAAGGCGGCGACTCCGGTGGCGCGCTGTACACCTCCGGCGGCATCGCGCTGGGTCTGACCTCCGGTGGCAGCGGCAACTGCAGCGTCGGCGGGACGACCTTCTTCCAGCCTGTGACGGAGGCGCTCAGCGTCTACGGCGTCAGCGTCTTCTGACCCTCCGGGAGGTCCACGCCCTCCCCTTCCGTCACGGACGTGCCCGGCGGCCCCACGGCCGCCGGGCACGTCCCGTATGGCCCTCTTGTCCGCCGGTCCGATCGTCGCAATACTCCGCGAGGCACCGCATAACCTCGCAGGGGGAACATATGAGGAACAAGCGCACCACTCCGTGGGGCGGCCTCGTCCGAGGCGCAGCGCTGCGCGGAGCGGCGCTCCTCGGTCTGGTGGCCGCGACCGCGGTCGCCGTGCCGGACGCACGGGCCGCCACCGGCAGCGGGACCTCGGCCGCGCACCTGGCGGCGGCGGGCCTGGCGGCCGAGTCGGCGGACGTCGAGGGCAGTGCCTGGGCGGTCGACCCCAAGAGCGGCGCGCTGGTCATCGCCACCGACGGCACCGTCCCGCGCAGCGGGCTCACCGCGTTGAAACGGGCCGCCGGACGGTACGGCGGCACGGTCCGCTTCGAGCGCGTCGGCGGCTCCTTCGCACGGATGGCCGCCGGTGGCGACGCCGTCCATGGCGGCGGCTTCCGCTGCTCGGTCGGCTTCAACGTCCGCGCCGCGGGCACCTACTACTTCCTGACCGCCGGTCACTGCGGGCGCGCCGCCACGACCTGGTACAGCGATCCCGCCCGGACCAGGACGCTGGGCACCACCACCGGCTTCAGCTTCCCGTACGACGACTACGCCCTGGTCCGCTACACCGGTTCCGTCGCGTGGCCCGGCAAGGTCGGACGGCAGGACATCACGAAGGCCGCGCGGGCCCGCGTCGGGGAGGCGGTGAAGCGGGACGGCTCCACCACGGGCGTCCGCAGCGGCACGGTCACCGGGCTCGGCTACACCGTCAACTACGGCGGCGGCGACATCGTCCGCGGCCTGATCCGTACCGACCTCTGCGCCGAGCCCGGCGACTCCGGCGGCCCGTTGTACGACGGGACGAAGGCCCTCGGGCTGCTGTCCGGAGGCAGCGGTGACTGCACCGAGGGGGGCACCACCTTCTTCCAGCCGCTGCCCGCGGTCCTCACCGCGTACGGGGTCGGCGTGTACTGAGCCGTTCCCGGCCGCCCCCGGTACGCGCGCCCGGTCACCCCGCGAAGCGCACCTCCCGGGCGGCGGCCTCCGGCACCGCGAACGCCAGCAGCCGTGCGCCCTCGGCGGCGACCGCCTCCCGCGCCCCGGCGTCCAGCGGCGCGTACGGCTGGACGTGGAGCACGGCCGCGCCGCGGGTGGCCCGGATCCGCCACAGGCCGTGGACGAAGCCGTCGTGGAGGAAGAAGCCGCGGTTGCTGCCGCTGCCGGGGAGCGGCAGCTCGGCGTAGGGGTTGCGCAGCATGATCCGCGTCCGGTCGGCGTGCGACAGGGCGATGTTGTCGTACTGCGGGAGGAACCGGGGCGGCGCCTTCGTCCCGGGGTCGGGGAAGGGCGCGTCCGGCACGTCGTACAACGCGGTGCCCTTCTCGTCGCGGTAGACCCGCAGCCCCGGGCGGAGCCGGCCCATGACCGCGCGGAGCCCGGTCAGCCCCGACCATACGGCGACGTCCCCGGCCGACGCGGGGCCGAATGCGGCGAGGTAGCGCAGGACGGCCGCGTCCGGCGCGGAGCCGGCCGCGAAGTCGAAGTCCCGGCCGAGCCACCGGTCGGCCGGGGTCTGCAGGGCCGCGCCCGAGGTGCGCCACAGGCCGCGCGGCGGCGGCTGCACGGTCGGCACCCGGGCCGTGACGGCCAGGCTGAGCGGCAGCCGCTCGCGGTCCGGCCAGCGTTCCCGCAGGGCGTCCCCAAGCCTGCTCGGGGACAGCGGGCCGTCCTCGAGGAGCGCCCGGCCGGCCCCGGCCACCTCCGCCAGGTCCAGCCCCGCCAGCTGGCGCCGGAACTGCCCGCGCAGGCGCCGTTCGAGCACGTCCTGCACCACAGGGCGCAGTGCCATGCAGTCCCGTGCCGTCACCAGGTGTACCGTCCACCGCAGCAGTGACATCCGCACCGCCCGCCGGTCCGCGAGCATCCCGGACAGCTCCTCCGGCGCGAAGTCCTCGATCCGGGACCACAGGGCGACGTACGGGTCCTGCGGCTCCTGCGCCTGCAGTCCCACCAGGGCCTCGACCATCTCCTCGGCACCGGTGCGCACCCGCCCCAGCAGCGACTGCCGGGCCAGGAGGGAACGGTTGAGCGTCCGGCGGTCCAGGACGGTGCCTTCGGGGATGGTCTCCATGGGCGCCACGGTAGGGCGGAATGCGGTCAGGAACCGTCCGCGACGGCTGCCAGACTGGTGCCGTGCTGGAAACCTCCGCCCGACTGCTGCGCCTGTTGTCCCTGCTCCAGTCCCGGCGCGACTGGACCGGGCCCGAACTCGCCGGACGCCTCGAGGTCACCGCCCGGACGGTGCGCCGCGACGTGGAGCGCCTGCGGGCCCTGGGCTACCCCGTGCACGCCACCCCCGGCACCGCCGGGGGCTACCGGCTCGGCGCGGGCGCCGCGCTGCCCCCGCTGCTGCTCGACGACGAGGAGGCGATCGCGGTCGCGCTCTGCCTGCGCACCGGCGCCGGGGGCAGCGTCGAGGGCATCGAGGAGACCTCGCTGCGCGCCCTGGCCAAACTGGAACAGGTGCTGCCCTCCAGGCTGCGCCGCCGGGCGCAGGCCATGGAGGCCGTCGCGGTCGCCCGGCCCGCGACCGTGCCGGGCGCCGTCGCCCAGGACGTGCTGACCGCGATCGGTGCCGCGTGCCGCGACCACGAACGGCTGCGCTTCGACTACCGGGCGCACGGCGGCACCGCCAGCCGCCGCACGGTGGAGCCGCACGGCCTGGTCCACCACGGCCGCCGCTGGTACCTGCTCGCCTGGGACACCGACCGGCAGGACTGGCGCACCTTCCGCGTGGACCGGATGGACCCCAAGTCCCCGGCCGGCCCCCGCTTCACGCCCCGGCGGCCTCCGGCGGACGCCGCGTCGTACGTCGCCCGCGGCGTCACCTCGCGGGCCTACCGCCACCAGGCCGTCGTGGTCGTGCACGCCCCCGCCGAGGCCGTGGCCGAGTACGCCGGTTACGCGACCGTGGAGTCCACCGGACCGGACAGCTGCGTGCTGCGCACCGGTTCCGAGTCCCTCGACGCGCTCGCCGTCTACATCGGCATGCTCGGCGTCGACTTCGAGGTGCGGGAGCCCCCTGAGCTGGCCGAACGGCTGCGGGTCGTCGCGGACCGCCTCGCCCGGGCGGCGGGTGCGCCGCGGTAGGCCGGTACCGGGCCCGTAACCGGGGCATCCCGGCCCGTATCCGGCGGGTTACCCGCGAGGTACCGTGGAAGTACTGCGATTCCGGACCCCAGGGGGCCGTGATGGTCGTCGAGTTGATTGCCGCCGTGCTCTCGGCAGGAGCGTTGTACTTCGTGGCCGGGGCCCGTGTGGTGCAGCAGTTCGAGCGGGGCGTGGTGTTCCGGCTCGGCCGGGTCAGGGGCGGGGTGCGGAACCCGGGATTCACCATGATCGTCCCGATCGTCGACCGGATGCGGAAGGTGAACCTGCAGATCGTGACGATGCCGGTGCCCGCCCAGGAGGGCATCACGCGCGACAACGTCACGGTCAAGGTGGACGCGGTGGTCTACTTCAAGGTCGTCCACGCGGCCGACGCGATCATCAACGTCGAGGACTACCGCTTCGCCGTCTCGCAGATGGCGCAGACCTCGCTGCGCTCGATTATCGGCAAGAGCGACCTGGACGACCTGCTCTCCAACCGCGAGAAGCTCAACCAGGGGCTGGAGCTGATGATCGACAGCCCGGCCATCGGCTGGGGCGTGCAGATCGACCGCGTCGAGATCAAGGACGTCTCGCTGCCGGAGACGATGAAGCGCTCGATGGCCCGCCAGGCCGAGTCCGAGCGGGAGCGCCGGGCGCGGATCATCAACGCGGACGCCGAGTTCCAGGCCTCCAAGAAGCTCGCCGACGCCGCGGCGGTCATGAGCGACACCCCCGCCGCGCTCCAGCTCCGCCTGCTGCAGACGGTCGTCGCCGTCGCCGCGGAGAAGAACTCCACCCTGGTCCTGCCCTTCCCGGTGGAGCTGCTGCGCTTCCTCGAGCGCGCCCAGCCGGCGCCCTACCCGGCCGTCGGACAGCAGCCGGCCCCCGGACCCCCGGTGGCGGCCGCTCCTCCCCCCGGACCCCCGGTGGCGGCCGCACCTCCCCCCGGGCCCGCACCGCGGGCCGCCGCGGCCGAGGCGCCGGCCGCCGGTGCGCCGCTGGTGGAGCCCGCCGAGGAGCTCCCCGCCGACCTGCGCGAGGCCCTCTCGGCGGACCCGCTGCTGGACACCGTCCGGCCGCAGCGGCCCTCCGACGTCAGCTGAGCCCGCCCTCCGCCTGCGGCACGTCCGGCCGCCACACGTACGGAACGGTCACCGCCACCGGCAGCAGCCCCAGCCGGGCCAGGATCGGCGCGCTGTCCGGGGAGGCGTCGACCTGCACGAAGCGGTGCCCCGCCGCGACCGCCAGCCGGGCCCGGTGCGCCACCGTCGCCCGGTAGGCGCCCCGCCCCCGCCACTGCGGCAGGGTGGAGCCGCCCCACAGCGACACGAAGTCGGTGCCCTCGTGGAAACGGGCCCAGCCCGCGCAGACCACCGTGCCGTCGGCGGTCTCGGCGACGACCACCGCGCAGGGGTCGCCGGGCCCCGACACCTCGCTCTCCAGCATCCCCGGCAGCCAGTCGTGGGGCACGCCCCAGACCGTCTCCTCCATCTCCCGGATGCGCTCGAAGTCCGCCCGTGAGCCGACCTCCCGCAGCGCGAGGCCCTCCGGCAGCACCGGGGCGGCTGTCAGCGCCTGCGCCTCGCCGACCAGCACCGTCTCCGGTTCCTCCGGCACGAAGCCGGCCGCGACCAGCCGGTCCGGCAGTCCCACGGGCAGGTCGTGCGCGTGGTACTTCCACTCCACCGGCACGCCCAGCGCGGCGTAGTGGTCCCGCTGCCGGGCGATCAGGGCGTCCAGCCCGGGCCCGTCCAGCCCGCCGAGGTCGCGGTAGTCGAGGAACCCCGCCTCCCCGTGCCGGTAGGTCTTGCGCAGCAGCGGGCCGTCGCGTTCCACCGACTCGTACCGCGAGAGGTCGGCGGGCACACGGGCGCGCAACTGCCGGTCGTAGGCGGCGCGGTACTCCAGCGCCACGAGGGAGGGGTCGAAAGTGCTCATCGGGCGGATTCCACCACAACCGCGACCCCGGGCGCGAGCGGATGGGCCGTGGTGAACGCGGCGGGGCGGGGCTGCGTATGTCAGACGGAACGACGCTTCCCCCTTGCGCCCGACGATCCGGCCTGTATCCCCCCACAGGAGGTCACGAGTTGAAGCACAAACAGATAGCCAAGCGGAAGATCGTGTTCGTTGCGGCCGGTGCCGCCGCCATCGCGGCAGCGGCCGTACTGCTGCCCAACGCCAACGCGTCGCAGTCCGCCGCGCAGGGCCCGCAGGCCCCCTCGCCGAAGCGGCTCACCGCCGCGGCCGCCGCGGAACTCGCCGCGCGGCTCGGCTCGCAGTTCGGTCCGTCCATCGCGGGGGCGTACTACGACGCGGCGAGCAGGCAGCTCGTGGTGAACGTGGTCGCCGGGGACGGCGACGACGTGGCCGCGCAGGCCGGGAAGGCCGGCGCCGCGACCCGGACGGTCGAGAACAGCGCCGCCGAACTGAGCGCCGCCGCACGGACCTTGAAGCAGCGCGCCACGATCCCCGGCACCGCCTGGGCCGTCGACCCCCGGACCAACCGGATCCTGGTCACCGCGGACCGCACCGTCACCGGCGGCAAGTGGGACACCCTGGAGTCCACCGTGCGGTCCCTGGGCGGCGGCATGGCCCGGATCCACAAGTCCGCGGGCGAGTTCAAGCCCCTGGTGGCCGGCGGGGACGCCATCTTCGCCGACGGGGCGCGCTGTTCGCTGGGCTTCAACGTCGTCAAGGACGGCGCCCCGGCCTTCCTCACCGCGGGCCACTGCGGGGTCGCGTTCGCGAACTGGTCGGACAGCCAGGGCGGGACGCCCATCGCGACCGTACGGCAGGCGACCTTCCCGGGTGACGGAGACTTCGCCCTCGTGACGTACGACGACCCGGACACCCAGGCGCCCAGCCAGGTGAACCTCGGCGACGGCCGTGCCCTGGCGATCAACGGGGCGGCCGAGGCGGCCGTGGGCCAGGAGGTGTTCCGGATGGGCAGCACCACCGGGCTGCACGGGGGCACGGTCCTCGGGCTCGACGCGACGGTCAACTACCCGGAGGGCACCGTCACCGGGCTGATCCAGACCGACGTCTGCGCCGAGCCGGGCGACAGCGGCGGCGCGCTGTTCAGCCGCGACGGGAGTGCGATCGGCCTCACCTCCGGCGGCAGCGGGGACTGCCAGGCGGGCGGGGAGACCTTCTTCCAGCCGGTGACCACGGCGCTGGCCGCGGTCGGGGCGGAACTCGGCTGACGTCCACGTGGTGCGGGCGGGCCGCCGGATCCAGCGGATCCGGCGGCCGGGGGGTCAGCTGAACCGGCGGTGCAGCGGGAAGGCCGTCACCGTCGCGCCGACGTGCACGGCCCGATGGGCCGGGCGGGGTGCCTGGGCATCCTCGTGCAGGCCGACCAGCAGGGCCGCCAGCCGGTGCCGGAAGTCGTCCCAGACCTCGGCGTCCTCGTCCTGCGGGTCCCGCAGGGGCCGTGCGCCGCACGGCGGCTCCACCAGACCGGCGGCCGCGAGGCGGCGCAGGTGGCTCATCATGCGCAGCCGGCCGGGGTGCGCCACGGGTCTGGAGGTGGTGTCGGTCGCCGTCATGGCGGTCAGTAAATCGTGCCGTCCCCTTGGCTTCGCAACCCCTGAGAAGCCACCGGGGTGACGCGCGCGTGACACGGGTTGACGCGCGGGACGTGGGAGCACCCATGTGACATCGGGACGTGACGAATCTCGCACCGATGCGGTGTTTGGGCCGTCCGGGAGGACGCGTACCCTCACACCCCTCCCGAGCCGCAGCCGCCCGCCCCCGAGCTCGCGCACGAGGTGGGCGTGCCGCCGCCGCCGCTGTGCCAGTGGTTGACGCCGTAGAGGCTCTCGGCCTTGTCGTGGTGGGCGAGCAGCCCGGCCTCCCCGGCGAAGTGCGGGACGGCCAGCCGCAGCGCCGGCCCGCCGTGCAGGGCGACCGCCAGGAGGACCGACTCGGGTGAGGCCCTGCGGGTGCGCGGGCGCGGGAAACGCTCCTGGGCCCGCCGCAGGACCCGGCGGCCGGCCCGGGTGCGCCGCGGCACCCTCCACAGGGCGAGGGCGGCGGCCACCGTGAGGGCGGGGACGGCCGTCCGGAACGGGGGGTCCCAGGCCGTCAGGGCGCCGGACACCAGCTCCGCGGCCGCGGTCGGCACGGCCGCGCACAGCAGCACCCGGGCCGTACGCCGACGCCGGTCGCCCCGGATCAGCCCCGCGCCGGCCAGTCGCCCGCGCAGTACGTCCAGTTCGCGCCGCACCGGCCGCGACGTGGCGACGGTGTTCACCCCCGCCGGCCGGTACAGGGCCTGGTAGACGGCCAGTTGCAGCGGCTGCGAGAGCCCGTGCAGCGGTCCGGAGATGCGCGCGGTGCGGTGCGCGCCGGCGTCCACCGTGCCGCGCAGATGCAGCGCGACCAGCGCGACGACCACCGTGCCGCGGCGCCCGTCGCGCAGGTAGGCCGCCTCGTGGGGGTCCGTCAGCTCGTAGGCCGCGACGCGCGGTGCGCGCAGCAGCACCCCCGCCGTGACGAGCAGTGCCACCTCGGCCACCGGATATGTCCATGCGAGCCATGACATGTCGCACCACCCCCTGTGGTCGGTGTGCCCGTGGGCGCGGCGATGACGCGCTGTTTGAGGAAGGCCGGAGCTTTTCGGCGTAGCGTGGCCGCCGTGACGGATCTGGTGGCACGGACTTGTGACCGCATCGACCGGCTCGACGCCCGGATCAAGGCGTTCGTACGGGAACCGGACCGGCGGGGCCGGCTGGCGGCGGAGGCGGCCGCGGCACCGCCGGGCGTGCTGTCCGGGGTGATGGTGGGCGTCAAGGACATCGTCCGGATCGACGGGATGGACACCAGGGCCGGGTCCGCGGTACCGGCGGAGGTGCTGGCCGGGCCGCAGGCACCGCTGGTGGACCGGCTGCGGGCGGCAGGGGCGCTGGTCGCGGGGAAGACGGTGACGGCCGAGTTCGCGGTGACCGCGCCGGGGCCGACCCGCAATCCGCACAACACCGCCCACACGCCCGGTGGTTCGAGCAGCGGATCGGCGGCCGCGGTGGCGGCGGGCATGGTGCCGCTGGCGGTCGGGACGCAGACCGTCGGCTCGGTGGTCCGGCCCGCGGCCTACTGCGGGGTGGTGGGCTTCAAGCCGACCTTCGGGCGCGTCCCGGTGGACGGGGTGATCGCCAACGCCCCGAGCTTCGACACGGTCGGGGTGCTCGCCGCGGACGTCGCGACGGCGACGCGCGGCGCGTCCGTCCTGTGCGACGACTGGCGGGAGCCGGCGGCCGGCGACGGCCGGCCGGTGCTCGGCGTCCCCGTCGGCCCGTACCTGGACCGCGCGGGGACGGAGGCGCGGGAGGCCTTCGCGGCGCGGGCCAAGCGGCTGGAGGCGGCGGGCTGGACCGTGCGCGAGGTGCCGCTGATGCCGGGCCCGGGTGAGTTCGAGGCGGTCGTACGGCAGTTGTACGTCATGAACCGCTACGAGGTGGCCCGTACGCACGCCGACTGGTTCCCCCGGCACGGCCGGCTGTACCGCGAGCAGACGGTCGCCGCCATCCGCGAGGGCCACGCCGTCGGCCGCGACGACTACGAGCGGGCCGTGGGCGAGCGCCGGGTCTTCCGCGAGCGGCTGCTGGCGGCCATGGGGGAGGTCGACGTCTGGCTGGCGCCGTCCGCCACCGGCCCCGCCCCGTTCGGCCTGGGCAGCACCGGCGACTCGGTGATGTGCCTGCCGTGGAGCAACGCGGGCTTCCCCGCGGTGAGTCTGCCCGCCGGGTACGCCACGAACGGCCTGCCGCTCGGTCTGCAGGTCGTCGGGCGCCCCGGCGAGGACGAGGAACTGCTGCGGTGGGCTGCGGAGTTCGCCCCGGTCGTCATGCCTCGGTGAAGACCAGGTCCTCGACCGGGACGGTCATCCGCACGGTGTGGTCGCCGGTCACCTCGACGACGTGGTGCAGTCCCCGCACCTGCGCGCGCGGGGTGTCCGAGGACAGGATCCGGTAGGTGTCGGCCGCCCCGGCCAGGTAGGCGCGGAAGGCGGCGAGGGAGGGCTCGCCGAGCGCGAGGTAGTCGAAGAGCCGCCGGAAGAGCTTGGGGACGAGCACCACGTCGTCGGTGAGCGAGGAGAGCCCGGTGACCTTCGCGCCGCTGGTGCTCACGTCGCCGGGCCACAGCCCCCTGCCCGTCTCGCGGGCCTGCCGGGCGACGTCGGTCAGCTCCCGGCGCAGGTCCTCGTGGAGGTTGCTGTAGAAGGTCGGGTAGGCCAGGCCCTCGGCGACCAGGTGGTGGTTGACGGTGGCGCGCAGCAGCGGCACGCCGACCGTGACCTCCTGGCCGCTCTTCGTGCCCTCCGGCAGCGCGCCCCGGCCGGCCAGGGCGACGCAGCGGCCGTGCACGTCGACCCCGCCGGTGAGGATCCAGCCGGGGACGCTCTCGGGACTGGCGGCGACGACCCGCTCGCCGTCGGGCCCGCGCTCCACGGCGGTGAAGCCGAGCCACCGCAGCAGCTCGTCCCGGGCCGCGTGGGCGAAGGGCAGCGGCTGGTGGGCCGGGGCGGAGGTGGGCCCGTAGTGGGTCTCCAGCGCGTCGACGGCGTCCAGGCGCAGCTTGCCCCGGCAGGAGTGGGTGAGGTCGAGCCCGAGCCCGCCCCTGACGCGGTTCCAGTCGGGGTGACGGGTGGGGGTGAAGCCCACGGTGTCCCCGTCCGGTTCGGTGTTCTTTATCTGGAAAGAGCCCTTGACCAGCAGCATCGGCATGGCGACTCCCCATCGGGGTGTGAGCGTCGGTGACGTCGTGTGCAGGAAACCACGCGGAGGGTGGCGGAGGACAGGGATCCGGCGTGTCTTCGTACACGTGTTCGACAAGTGGTCTATGGTGGGTGGCGGAGGGTCCGGAAGGGGGGAGACGTGAGCGGTCGGAGGTGCGTATGCCGGGATTCACGCACCTGCACACCGTCTCCGGCTTCTCGCTGCGGTACGGGGCCTCGCACCCCGAGCGGCTCGCCGAGCGCGCCGCCGAACGGGGGATGGACGCGCTGGCGCTGACCGACCGGGACACGGTGGCCGGCGTGGTGCGCTTCGCCAAGGCGTGCGCGCGGGCCGGGGTGCGGCCGCTGTTCGGCGCCTCCCTGGCGGTGCCGGCGGCGTACGCGGGGGAGGGCGCCGCCCCTCAGGCCGGTCCGCCGGCCGCCCGCCGGCGCACCCCGGTGCGCGGTGGGGCCTTCGTGCCGGAGGCGACCGACCGGGCGGTCTTCCTCGCCCGGGACCGCCGCGGCTGGGGCGCGCTGTGCCGGCTGGTCAGCGCCGCCCACACCGACGGCGGCATCGGCTGGGAGGACCTGGGGCGGGAAGGGGTGTACGTGCTGCTCGGCGCGGACTCCGAGGTCGGCCGCGCCCTGGCGGCCGGACGCCCCGACCGGGCCGCCAGGCTGCTGCGCCCCTGGCGCGAGGTGTACGGGGACGCGCTGCGCCTGGAGGCCGTGCACCACGGCCGCACCGGCACCGGGTCCGGCTCGCTGCGGCTCGCCGCCCGCACCGTCGGCTTCGCCGTCGAGCAGGGTGTCGTCCCGGTGCTGACCAACGCCGTCCGCTACGCCGACCCCGGCCAGGGGGAGGTGGCCGACGTCCTGGACTCGGCGCGCCGGCTGGTGCCGATCGACGTGCGTGACGCGGGGAGCCTGGACAGCGGGGAGCGCTGGCTGAAGGACGCCGGGGACATGGCGCGCACCGCCGAGCGGGTCATGGAGGCGGCCGGGTTCGCCCGCGGCGACGCCCACCGGCTGCTGCGGGCCACCGAGGAGACCGCCGCGGGCTGCGCCGTCGACCCGGAGGAGGACCTGGGGCTCGGGCAGGTGCACTTCCCCGAGCCGCAGCTCGTCGGCGCGGGCGCCCGCACCGCCGACCGCGTGCTGCGTTCGCGCTGCGCGGCCGGGATGGTCCGCGAGGGCCACGACCGGGAGCCGGAGTACTGGGCGCGGCTCGACCACGAGCTGCGGATCATCGAGGGGCTCGGCTTCGCCTCGTACTTCCTCACCGTCGGCCAGGTGGTCGCCGACGTGCGGGAGATGGGCATCCGGGTCGCCGCGCGCGGCTCGGGCGCCGGATCGCTCGTCAACCACCTGCTGGGCATCGCGGCCGCCGACCCCGTCGAGCACGACCTGCTCATGGAACGCTTCCTGTCCGGGCGGCGGGCCTCGCTGCCCGACATCGACATCGACGTGGAGTCGGCCCGCCGGCTGGAGGTCTACCGGCGGATCCTGGACCGCTTCGGCGGCGAGCGGGTCGCCACCGTCGCCATGCCCGAGACCTACCGCGTCCGGCACGCCGTGCGCGACGTGGGCACCGCCCTCGGGATGGACCCGGAGCGGACCGACCGGCTGGCCAAGGCCTTCCCGCACATCCGGGCCCGCGACGCGCGGGCCGCGCTCGCCGAGCTGCCCGAGCTGCGGCAGGTGGCGGGGGAGGACCACGGCCGGCTGTGGGAGCTGGTCGAGGCGCTGGACGCGCTGCCGCGCGGGGTCGCCATGCACCCCTGCGGGGTGCTGCTGTCGGACGCCGGGCTGCTGGAGCGCACACCGGTCGTGCCGACCAGCGGCGAGGGCTTCCCCATGGCGCAGTTCGACAAGGACGACGTCGAGGACCTCGGGCTGCTCAAGCTCGACGTGCTCGGGGTGCGCATGCAGTCCGCGATGGCGCACACCCTGGACGAGGTGGAACGCACCGGCGGCGGCCGGATCGACCTGGACCGCATCCCGCAGGGCGACCCCGCGACGTACGAACTGGTGCAGTCCGCCGAGACGCTGGGCTGCTTCCAGATCGAGTCCCCGGGCCAGCGCGACCTGGTGGGGCGGCTGCAGCCGGCCACCTTCCACGACCTGGTCGTGGACATCTCCCTGTTCCGTCCCGGGCCGGTCGCCGCCGACATGGTGCGGCCCTTCATCGACGCCCGGCACGGCCGCAGGCCCGTCCACTACCCGCACCCCGACCTGGAGCCCGTGCTGCGCGAGACCCACGGGGTGGTCGTCTTCCACGAGCAGCTCATCGACATCATGAGCGTCATGACCGGCTGCGACCGGGGGTTCGCCGACGAGGCGCGGCGCGCGCTGTCGGACGAGGCCCGGCAGGGACGGCTGCGGGCCTGGTTCGCGGACGCGGCCCGGGGGCGCGGCTACTCCCGCGAGGTCATCCGGCGCACCTGGGAGATCGTCTCGGCCTTCGGCGCGTACGGCTTCTGCAAGGCGCACGCCGTCGCCTTCGCCGTGCCGACCTACCAGTCCGCCTGGCTCAAGGCGCACCATCCGGCGGCCTTCTACGCCGGGGTGCTCACCCATGACCCCGGGATGTACCCCAAGCGGCTGCTGCTCGCGGACGCGCGGCGGCGCGGGGTGCCGGTGCTGCCGTTGGACGTCAACCGGTCGGGCGCGGCCTATCGAATCGAACTGGTGTCCGGTGAGGGGGGTGGTGAGGTGGGCGAGGAGGTGTGGGGGCTGCGGCTCGCGCTCTCCGAGGTGCACGGCATCAGCGAGGCCGAGGTCGCCCGGATCACCGCCGGACAGCCCTACTCCTCCCTCCAGGACCTCTGGGAGCGCGCCCGCCCCGGCCGTGCCGCCGCCGAACGTCTGGTCCAGGTCGGTGCGCTGGACCCCTTCGGGGGCAACCGCCGCGACATGCTGCTCCAGGTCGCCGAAGTGCACCGGCAGGGCCGGGCCTCCGCCTACGACGGCCAGCTCACCCTGACCGGAGGGGAGGGCGAGCCGGCGTTCGCGCCGGCCGGCCTGCCCGACATGGACGACGGCGAGCGGCTCGGCGCCGAACTCGGCGTCCTCGGCATGGACGCCTCCCGCCACCTGATGGACGACCACCTCGCCTTCCTGGAGGAGCTGGGCGCGATCCCGGCGAACCGGCTGCGCGAGGTGCGGCACGGCGAGACCGTGCTGGTCGCCGGGGCCAAGGCGGCCACGCAGACCCCGCCCATCCGCTCCGGGCGCCGGGTCATCTTCACCACCCTCGACGACGGCACCGGCCTGGTCGACCTCGCCTTCTTCGACGACAGCCACGAGACCTGCGCCCACACCGTCTTCCACTCCTGGCTGCTGCTGGTCCGCGGGGTGGTCCAGCGCCGCGGACCGCAGAGCCTGTCCGTCGTCGGCGCCGCCGCCTGGAACCTGGCCGAACTGGTCGAACTGCGCAGGGAGGGCGGCCTGGAGGCGGTTGCGGCCCGCCTGGCCGAGACCCCGGGCGAGCCCCCTGGCCTCCCCGCACCCCCGCCCGGGGGCCGCCGGGTCCGGATGTCCACCGGGTACGAGATGCACCCCTGGGCCGATCTGCGGCCCGCGGGCGAGGGCGTTCCCACCGGCCGCAAGCTGTGGCACTCCAGTCCGGGGAGCGCGGGGCGATGACGGACGACCTGCACGTGCTGTACGTGCACTTCCACGCCGCCGAGGCGCTGTACGAGCAACTCCTCGGGCTGCTCGGCGGCTTCACCCCCGTCGTCCAGGCGCTCCCGCCCGACGCCGCGCTCGCCGACGTCCGCGGGGCGCTGCGCTACTTCGGGCGCGACGCCGCGGAACTGGCCACGCTGCTGCGGGTGCGGCTGCTCGCCCTCCACGGTGTGGACTGCACGATCGGCGTCGGCCCGAACCCGCTGCTCGCCCGGATGGCGGCGCAGGGCGGACCGGAGGGCGCGGTGCGCGCCGCCCCCACCGACCCCGCGGCCGTGGCGGCCTTCCTCGCCGACCGCCCGGTGGCGGCGCTGCACGGCGTCGGCCCGGCGACGGCACGGCAGTTGGGCACGTACGGCCTGGACACCGTCGGGCGCGTCGCGGCCGCGCCCCTGAGCACCCTGCAGCGGATCCTGGGCGCCGCGGCGGGCCGCAGGACGCACGAACGGGCCCGCGGCATCGACCCGGCCCCGGTCGTCCCGAACGCCCCCGCCCGTTCGGCCGGCGCCGAGCGCCGCTTCGGCCACGACGAACTGGACCCGGTGCGGCACCGCCGCGCCCTGCTGTCGCTCACCGAGGAACTGGGCTCCTCGCTGCGCGTGTCGGGCCGGGTCGCGCGCTCACTGACCCTCACCGTCCGCTACGCCGACCGCTCCACGACCACCCGCACCCGCGCGCTGCCCGAGCCCACCGGCCACGGCACCGCCCTCGCCGAGGCCGCGTACCGGCTCTACGAGGGGCTGGGGCTGCAGCGTGCCCGGGTGCGCGGCCTCGCGTTGCGTGCGGAGGGGCTGACGGACGCCGGTCTCGCGACGCTGCAGCTCAGCCTGGACCCGGGGGACGAGAAGGCGCGCCGGATCGAGGCGGTCGCGGACCGGGCGCGGACCCGCTTCGGTCCGCGGGCGCTGATGCCCGCGGCACTGTCGGGTGCGGCCTGACGGTCCATTATCACATCGACGTGAAGCCGGCGTGATGAATTCTTTACCCACCGGTAGCTGGCGACGTTTGTTACTCCTCCGTAAATTGACGGAAGCTCAGCACTCTGGTGATCCGGATCACAGGCTGCACGGGAGCCAGTCATTCCCCCACCTGCGAGGAGATCGCTCGATGCTGCCCATCAGACCGCGATCAGCGCTCCGGCTCCTCTCCGCGCTGACTCTCACCGCCGCCCTCTTCGCCACCCCCGTCCTGGTGGACAGCACGACCACCGCACTGGCGAAGACCCCCACGTCCGACACCCACGCCACCACGACCGTCGCCGCCGCGACCACCGCCGGCGCCACCGCGAGCAGCGGCTGGAACAACTGGTCCTGCAAGCCGCCCGCCGCCCACCCGCGGCCCGTCGTCCTCGTCCACGGCACCCTCGGCAACTCCATCGACAACTGGCTCGGCCTCGCGCCCTACCTGGTCAAGCGGGGCTACTGCGTCTACTCCCTGGACTACGGCCAGCTGCCCGGCGTGCCCCTCTTCTACGGGCTCGGCTCCATCACCGCGTCCTCCCAGCAGCTCGCCGACTACGTCGACCGGGTCCTCACGGCCACCGGCGCGGGCAAGGTCGACATCGTCGGGCACTCCCAGGGCGGCATGATGCCGCGCTACTACATGAAGTTCCTGGGCGGTGCCCCCAAGGTGAACGCGCTCGTCGGCATCGCGCCCAGCAACCACGGGACCGACCTGGGCGGGCTGCTCAGGCTGCTGCCGTACTACCCCGGGGCGGCCGAGGCCATCGAGCACCTCAGCCCGCAGGGGCTGACGGACCAGATGGCCGGATCGGCCTTCCTCACCAAGCTGAACGCCGGCGGCGGCACCCTCCCCGGCGTCCACTACACGGTGATCGCGACCAAGTACGACGAGGTCGTCACGCCGTACACCTCGCAGTTCCTGTCCGGCCCCGACGTCCGCAACGTGGTGCTGCAGGACCTGTGCCCGCTCGACCTGTCCGAGCACGTCTTCGTCGGGCTGACCGACCGCATCGTGTTCCACGAGGCGGCCAACGCCCTCGACCCGGCGCACGCCACCGCGACCGACTGCGGGGACGTCTTCAGCTGACGTCCCCCGTCAGCCGACCCGCGTCCGGCGCCTGCGGGCGACGAGCAGCAGCACCGACGCACCGAGCGAGACGGCGGCGGCCCCCGCCGCCATCAGCGAGGTCGTGCCGGTGCTGCTGCTTCCGGTCTCCGCCAGGTCCGCGCCGGAAAGGGACGTGTCCGCCGTCGCGGACGGCTCCGCGAGCGGGCTCGCCGAGCCGTCCGCGGCGGTGTGCGCGTGGTGGTGGCGCACCGTCGACCGGTCCGCCCCGGCGGCGATCCGCGCGTCGTCCGGTACGGAGGCGGTGGGCGCGGGGGCGGTCGTGGCCGCGGCGGGGCTCCCGGTCCCGGCCGGGGCCGAGGTCGCGGGCGCGGCGGGCGCCCCGGGGGTCTTCCCGGCGTCCGCGCCGAAGACCACGTCGGAGCAGGAGTAGAAGGCCTCCGGGCTGTCCGAGCGCTGCCAGATCGCGTAGACCAGCTGACGTCCCGACCTGGCGGGCACGTCCACCGGCAGGACGTAACTGCCGTCCCGCACCTGGGGGTCGGTCACCTTCGCGAACGGCTGCGCCTCCAGGTCCGACCACGTCAGCGGCCGCGACGGGTCGTACCCCGCCTTCGTCATGTACAGCTCGAACGAGCCCTTGTGGCGGGCCGTCACCCGGTACGCCAGGTCCTGCCGTCCCGGCGTCATCCTCGTCGCCGGCCAGTCGGCCCGCGCCAGGTCCAGCGCCTTGAACTCCTCGTTGCCCGCGCTGCACAGCTTGCCGTCCGGTATCACCTGCCGGTGGCGTCCGGCCGCGTCGCCGATGCGCACCCCGTTCCAGTCGTAGAAGGCCTGCGTGCCGCCCGCCGCGACCGCCGCCCTGCACGCGGCCGACGCCGGGTTCTCGGGGTTCTCCGCGTAGCAGCTCAGCACCCGGCTGACCGGGCCGCCCATGGTGCCGTGCGCGCTCGCCGGCCCCGCGGCCAGGCCGGTCAGTGCGAGCGGTCCGATCCCGAGGACGGTGGCCAGGGCGGCCCTGCGGCGTGCGGTCATGGTGGGGTTCTCCTTCGGCGGTGGCCCGGTGCGCGGTGCCGACGGGCGCCGGCGAACCAGCACGCTAGCCGCGCCGCACGGGCGGAACCCCTGTTCGGAGGACCTGCGGGCGATCTTTATGGCGGCGTTAAGGCATCGCTAAGCGGGGGCTGAGGATGCCGGTCGCCGGTGCGGCCCGGGTCCCCCCGGCACGACGGCGGCGCCGGACAGGAGTCCTGTCCGGCGCCGCCCGCCCGCCTGTTCCCGGGTGCGGTCCGCCGGCCCTCAGCCGAGCCAGAGCGTCAGGAGGTAGCCCGGGCTGTCCCACGTGCACGTGTACTGGTAGGCCTGGCCGGAGTCGACGAACTTCTGGCCGGCCGTCTTGCAGGCCGCGCTCGTCGAGTACACCTTGTACGGCACGCTCGCGTTCGCCGGGGCGGCGAGCGCCAGCATCCCGGTGAGCGTCGCGGCCACGGCCACGGCGACCGAGGCGCCCCTGCGCTTGTTCATGTCCCCTCCAGGAAGAGCTCGTTGCACGACCGGATCACCGGCATCCTCACATCGTCGCAATGGACACGTCAATGATGCGGATCATGGGCGGTGTCGCCGCGTGGCCCCCTCAGGAGGAGTGCCGGCTGCGGGGGGTGCGCCGCGGGGGGTGGGTGAGGGTGATCTGCCGTACGAGCTGGTGGAAGCAGGACAGCGCCGCGATGGCGGGGAGGCTGGCGACGGTCCAGTCGGTGATCGTCCGGGGGGCGGAGGCGACGCAGAACAGGATCGCGAAGGCCGAGAAGAGCAGCACGACCGCCCAGGAGTGCGGGGCCCGGCGCTGGTGCAGCGCGGCCCGCAGGATCGACAACGAGGCCACCATCCAGGGGCCGTAGACCAGCAGCGGCCACCAGCCCGCCAGCCCCGACGCCCCGTTGGTGGTGGCGATGTGGCGCAACGGGTCGTGGGCGACCATCCCCCCGAGCACGCTCACCATGGCCACGATGGTGGCCGCGACCGCCGCGACGACGAAGCTGAGCGTCTGGGTCCTGGCCGCCTTCTGCCGCAGCGCCGCCCGGCGGATCCTGCGGTGCCGGTGCCGGGTGAGCGGCAGCTCGTGGGTCGCGGACTCCGGGGAGGGCGCGGCGAAGACGTCGTCGTCCTCCTCCTCGTAGTCGTCCACCTCCTCCGCCAGAGGGGGTTCGAGGAGCTGGGCCAATTCCTCCTCGGACGTCCACGCCCCGTTCAGGACGTCGTAGTCCGGGGCGGAGAAGAACCCGTTCCCCGAAGTGTCGTCCGGGGCCTGGCGGGGACTGTAAATGGTGTGGCCGCTGAGGTGGTCCTCGTACGGCATGTCGTTCTCGAAGCGGAAACGGTCCTGCAAAGGCGGCATGAAGGAATTCCTGTCGGGGCCGGGCGTGGGCGGGGGATACGGTGAATGCACGCCCTAATACCGCGCATCCAGATCGATGCCGGAGCAGCGGCGGATGAAATCCCCCTCGATGCCGACCATTTCGTTGGTGAACTGTTCCAGTTCCGAAGAGCAGTACACGAGCGGAATGCGCTCCTCGCCACGCTCGATGTAGGCGTCCGGACTCCGGCCGAAGAATCCCGCCGTCCCCGGGACGAAGACCCATTCCCCGAGGGGGACGCCCTCCCTCGGGCGGTACGGACGGCTGCGGCGGATGGGCGCCGGAACCGTCCGGGGGACCTCGTTCCCGGCCGGCGCACCCGGTGCGTTCTGGGAATCGACTGTGACCACATCCCCACAACGACCCCCGCCCCGTGATGGAGTTGCGCCGTACGAGTGACCTCCGCCCCGTGTTCCGTGAGGTGTTGGCCCTGGCCACAGGCCCCGGCAGGCACCCTAGGGTGACGCCATGACCGAACCGACGCGCCGCCGCGCGGCCGCCCTGGAGCTCATCGACGCCGTCGCCGACCCCGGCACCTGGCACGGCTGGGACGAGCCCGTGACCGCACTGCCCGGCTACCTCGACGACGCCGGGTACCGCGCCGACCTCGCCCGGGCACGGGAGCGCACCGGGCTCGACGAGTCGGTCGTCACCGGCGAGGGCAGGATCCGCGGCCGCCGGGTCGCCGTCGTCGCGGGCGAGTTCCGCTTCCTGGGCGGCTCGATCGGCGTCGCCGCGGGCGAACGCCTCGTACGGGCCGTCGAACGGGCCACCCGTGAGCGGCTGCCCCTGCTGGCCTCGCCCGCCTCGGGCGGGACGCGGATGCAGGAGGGCACCATCGCGTTCCTGCAGATGGTCAAGGTCGCGGCGGCCATCACCGACCACAAGGCCGCGGGCCTGCCGTACCTGGTCCACCTGCGGCACCCGACCACGGGCGGGGTCTTCGCGTCCTGGGGCTCCCTCGGGCACGTCACCGCCGCCGAACCCGGCGCGCTCATCGGCTTCCTCGGCCCGCGGGTCCACGAGGCCCTGTACGGCGAGGAGTTCCCGCCCGGCGTCCAGGTCGCGGAGAACCTGCTGGCCAACGGCATCGTGGACGCCGTGCTGCCCTCCGCGGAACTCGCGGACGTCGCGGCACGCGTCCTCGGGGTGCTGTGCGGCGACACGGCGGGCGCCCCGGACACCGGCGGGGCCGGGCCCGAGCCCGCGCCGGGCGCCCCCGCTCCTCCGGCCGCGGAGTCCATCCGGCGCTCACGGCGGCCCGAACGGCCGGGGCTGCGCGCCCTGCTGGCGGCGGCCGCCCGGGACGTGACGCCGCTCAGCGGCACCGGCGCGGGGGAACGGGACCCCGGACTCCTGCTCGCGCTCGCCCGGATCGGCGGCACGCCCTGCGTCGTCCTCGGCCACGACCGGCGGGAGACCGGCGACGGGCGGCCGTCCGCGCTCGGCCCCGCCGGCCTGCGGGTCGCCCGCCGCGGCATGGGCATCGCGGCGGAACTGGACCTGCCGCTGCTGTCCGTGGTCGACACCGCGGGTGCGGCGCTGTCCCGGGAGGCCGAGGAGGGCGGCCTGGCGGGCGAGATCGCCCGCTCCCTCGCCGACCTGATGACCGTGCCCGCGCCCACGCTGTGCCTGCTGCTCGGACAGGGCGCCGGCGGGGGCGCGCTCGCGCTGCTGCCCGCGGACCGGGTGGTGGCCGCGCGGCACGCGTGGCTCTCCCCGCTGCCGCCGGAGGGGGCCTCGGCGATCCTGTACCGGACGACGGAACGGGCGTACGAGGTGGCCGGGCGCCAGGGGGTGCGGTCGGCGGACCTGGCCGCGCACGGGATCGTCGACCGGGTGGTGGAGGAGACGCCCGACGCGGCGGACGAGCCCGAGGCGTTCCTGGCCCGCCTCGGCGCGGTCCTGGGTGCCGAACTCGCGGCCCTGCGCGCCCACCCCCGCGCCGTCCGCCTCGCCGCCCGCCGCACCCGCTACCGGAACCTGGGCCTGAGCTGACGCCCCTTCCGGCGGGAGGCGTTCCGCGGCGGCGGGCGGGGATCCGGGCCGGGAAAAGCCGGTCGCGGGTGGTTGGGGGGCCGGCCCGGCTCTGCCGGGGGCTTCCCTGCGGCCCTCCGGAACGGGGGGAGCCGGTGGCGGCCGCGTGGGGCCGGCCCCGTGCGGCCGGGGCAGGGGCGGCGTCCTCGGCCGCGGCACCGGATGCGGGGCCGCGCGCACCTGGTCCCGCGCGGGAGTCGTCCGCGTCCGCGGGCGGTTGGGGGCGGTCGTGGTCAGGCCTCGGCGGGATCCGTCTGCCGCCCCTTCCTCGGGGGATCGCCACGTGGGGGGTCGTCCGGCCGGACCCGGCGGTCCCGCGGGGAAGCACGGGGGCGTTGTCAGTGGGGGGTGGAAGGATCACGGGGTGGGCGAACTCAGCAGTGACACGTACTGGGACACCGTGGCCGACCGCTTCGACGAGGAGCCCGACCACGGCTTGCGGGAGCCGGCCGTGCGGGAGGCGTGGGCGGCGCGGCTGCGGGCGTGGCTGCCCGGCACCCCGGCGGACGTGCTCGACCTCGGGTGCGGCACGGGCAGCCTCGCGCGGCTCGCCGCCGAGCAGGGGCACCGGGTGACCGCCGTCGACCGCTCCGCGCGCATGGCCGCGTTGGCCCGGGCGAAGCTGGCCGGCACCGGGGCCCGCGTCCTGCTCGGGGACGCGGCCGAACCGCCCGTCGCACAGGGCCGGTTCGACGTGGTGCTCGTCCGGCACATGCTGTGGGCGCTGCCCGACCCCGTGGCCGCGTTGCGCCGCTGGGCCCGGCTGCTGCGCCGCGGCGGACGCCTCGTGCTGGTCGAGGGGTGCTGGGGAGAAGCCGAGCCGGTGGGCATCCGCGCCGCCGAACTGGCCGCGATGGTACGGCCGCTCGCCGAGCACACCGAGGTGGAGCAGCTCGCCCACGACACCGCGCTGTGGGGCGGCCCGGTCCACGACGAGCGCTACGCCGCGGTCGTGCGGATCAAGCAGCCCCGCAGGCACACGGAGATCGTCGACGTCCACCTCGTCCTCCGCCGCGGCGACGAGGTCCTGCTCGGCCGCCGCGTCAACACCGGTTACGCCGACGGCCTGCTGCACGCCCCCTCCGGCCACGTCGAGGACGGCGAGGACGTCCTGACCGCCCTGGTCCGCGAGGCCCAGGAGGAGGTGGGCGTCGTGCTGCGCCCCGAGGACGTCGCCGTCGCCCTGGTCATGCAGCACCGCGCGCCCGGCGGAGGCGAGCGCATCGGCTGGTTCTTCGAGGCGGACGGCGGCGTCCACGAGCCGGTCAACCGCGAGCCGGAGAAGTGCTCGGAGCTCGCATGGTTCCCCCTGGACGCGCTGCCGGACGACATGGTGGCGTACTGCAGGGCGGGCCTGGAGGCGTACCGCGCGGGCGAGCGCTTCGTGCTGCACCTGCACGAGCCGGGGGACGCGATCGCCCACGACCCGGCGGTGCCCGGCCGCGCCGTCGTCCTCGCGGACGGTGCGTGCAGCACAATGGCCGCGACAAACAGCGCTGCCCCGTCCCGCCGGGAGGACGACACACCGTGAGCCTCAAGATCACCGTCAGGCCGGACGCGGCCGCCGCGCCCTACGAGCAACTGCGCGAGCAGATCGCGGACCAGGCCCGTTCCGGGGCCCTCCCGGTCGGCTACCGGCTGCCGACCGTCCGCGGGCTCGCGGACGACCTCGGCCTGGCGGCCAACACCGTGGCCAAGGCCTACCGCGCCCTGGAGTCGGACGGTGTGATCGAGACCCGCGGCCGCAACGGCACCTTCGTCGCGGCCGCGGGCGACGCCGCCACCCGTGAGGCGGCCGCCGCCGCGTCGGCCTACGCCCAGCGCGTGCGGCGCCTCGGCCTGGACCGCGCCGCCGCCGAGGACGCCGTGCGGGACGCGCTGCGCGCCGCGTACGAGGCGTAGCGCGCGCCGCTCACAGCAGTCCGGCGAGTTTGTACAGCGCCAGCGAACCCGCGACCGCGACGTTGAGGCTGGCGCCCATACCGACCATGGGGATCTCGACGGCGAGGTCGAGCAGGTCGAGCGCCTCCGGCGGGATGCCCTGCTGCTCGTGCCCCAGCACGACGACCGTGGTGCGCCGCGCGGCCGGCAGGTCCGCCAGCCGGACCGCCTCGTCGGCGAGTTCGACCCCGACGACGTGCGCTCCGCGGTCGCGCTGCCGCTGCAGCCAGCCCAGGGGATCGCCGGTCCAGTGCACGCAGGCGGGCCGCCGCAGGGTGTTGCCGCGGGCGAGCGCCTCCGGCACCCAGGGGAAGCGCGGGACGACCAGGCACGCGCCGACGGCGTCGCAGGTGCGCAGCAGCGTCCCGAGGTTGGCGCCGTGCAGCGGCCACAGCGGCGCCGCGTACAGGTGGTCCCAGCAGTTGTGCGACCGCGGGCGGCGACTGCGGCGCAGTTCCGCCGGGGTGCGGGTCCGTATCCTCCCCGTCGCGCCGCCGGGCGGGGCCATCAGAGGTAGAGGCCTCCGGAGGCGGAGGCCGGGGTCGTCTGGTGGGGGAGCGCGGTGCCGCCGGAGGAGGAGGCGCCGCGGCGCAGGGCGTAGAGCTCCGCGAGCGTGGCGCCGTCCCGGCCGATGCCCTCGGACGTGCCGAGCCAGCCGGTCGCCTCGGCGCGGGTCAGCGGGCCCACCTCGATCCGGGCAAGGCAGCGCCCGGGGCGGACCACCGCGGGGTGCAGCCGCTCCAGGTCCTCGTTGGTCGTGATGCCGACCAGGACGTTGCGGCCCTGGCCGAGCAGGCCGTCGGTGAGGTTGAGCAGACGGGACAGCGCCTGGCCGGTCTGGTGCTTGGCCTGGCCGCGGATGAGCTCGTCGCAGTCCTCCAGCAACAGCAGCCGCCAGCGGCCCGGCCCTTCGGTGTCGTCCTCGCCGATGGCGATCTCCATCAGGTAGCCGACGTCGTTGAAGAGCACCTCGGGGTCGAGGACGCAGTCCACCTGGCACCAGTCGCGCCAGGCGCGGGCCAGCGTGCGCAGCGCGGAGGTCTTGCCCGTGCCCGGCGGGCCGTGCAGGAGCAGCAGCCGGCCGCTGACGTCGGCGGCGGTGAGCTTCATCAGCCCGTCCATGGCCTCCGCCACCGGCGCGGTGTAGTTGCCCCGCACGTCGTCCCAGGGGGCGGCGCTGATCTGCCGCGTGATGCGGTGCGGCCCGCGGCGCGGGGCGACGTACCAGAAGCCCATGGTCACGTCGTCGGGCTGCGGTTCCGGCTGGTCCTCGGCGTCCTCGACGGCCTCGGCCAGGACGCGCTGCGCCAGCTCCTCGGTGACCGCGGTCACCGTCACGTCGGCACGGCGGTGCCAGCGCGACACGAGGATCGTCCAGCCGTCGCCCTCGGCGAGGGTCGCGCCGCGGTCCTTGTCCCGCGCGGAGCGCAGCACCGACCCGTCGCCCGGTACGAGTGTCAGCCCCGACTTGACCCGGTCCAGGGACGTGCCGCACGAGTAGGGCTGCTCGCCGGTGACGAAGCGGCTCAGGAACAGGGCGTCGATGGCGTCGGACGGCGAGTCGTCGTCGTTCATGCCGAGACGGATGGACAGGGCGCGATGCGGGGGCGTTGCGTCGGGCATGTCGCTCATGATCCGGCACGGGGTCCGCGTCCGCACCGGGTTTTCACGCAGTGGCGGAATCACCGGGAATCCCCGAACGCCCGGTGGAACCGGCCCGATCCGGGCACAGCGGGCGGTTCACGGGGTACCCGGGCGTCCGGCCGGGGATGGCGCGTCCGGGCGGTGCCGCCGCCGGCGCCCCTAAAGGGCCTCCCAACTACGGGAGTAGAGCCCGCCGGCCGAGACGGCGTCACTTCCGGTGCACGCAGCGGCGATCACGGACAGCTCACAGGAATGTCCATGTCAAGAAATCTTGGCATGGACACTTCCCGAACGTGTTACTGCGCGGTACGAAAGATGCGGCAGAGATCCTGCTAAGGGAGGTTCCATGAGACTGTCCCGTTTCGTGTCAGCCGCATCCACACTTCTCCTTACCGCCGCACTCACCCTGGTTGGTGCCGGTTCCGCCCGAGCCGCCGGCCCCGTCTACGTGGCCCTGGGCGACTCGTACTCCGCCGGAGTCGGGTCCGGCAGCTACGACGGCTCGAGCGGCAGCTGCTACCGCAGCAGCAAGGCGTTCCCCCGGCTGTGGGCGAACGCGCATAGCCCGTCCGGGTTCTCTTTCACCGCGTGTTCCGGAGCGACCACGACCGACGTGCTCAACAACCAGCTCGGTCCGCTCAACGCCTCGACGACCCTGGTCAGCATCAGCATCGGCGGCAACGACGCCGGCTTCGCCGACGTGATGACCACCTGCGTCCTCAGCTCCGACAGCACCTGCCTCAGCCGTATCAACCAGGCCAGGGACTTCGCCAACAACCAGCTGCCCGCACGGCTCGACTCCGTCTACAACGCCATCAGCTCCAGGTCCCCTTCGGCCCGGGTCGTCGTCCTCGGCTACCCGCGCTTCTACAAGCTGGGCACCACCTGCATCGGCCTCAGCGAGACCAAGCGCAGGGCCATAAACGACGCGGCCGACCTCCTCGACACCGTCACCGCGAAGCGCGCCGCCGACCACGGCTTCGCCTTCGCCGACGTCCGCGGCACCTTCACCGGGCACGAGCTCTGCTCGGGCTCGGCCTGGCTGCACAGCCTCACCCTCCCCGTCTACGAGTCCTACCACCCCACCGCTTCCGGCCAGTCCGGCGGCTACCTGCCGGTGTTCACCTCCGCCGCGTGACCCGCGGCACGGCAGCGCGGAGCACCCGGACGACGTGAGGTGAGGGGTGCCGGGCCACGGCCCGGCACCCCTCGTCCGTGCCGACGCTGCCTCAGGGGGTCGTCGCCGTCCCCTCGGAACCGCTCGGCGACGGGCTCGGCGCCCGGCACGTGACCGTGAACGGGACGTGCGCGGACTCCGTCCCCACCGGACTGCGCACCTCGACCGCCACCCAGCCCTCGATCGTGCCGTCCGGCTCGTAGGACGGCTCGGTGTGCTCGACCGTCCGGCTCTTCGGGCCGCCCGAGGGGAAGTCGAGGGTCTGCCAGCCATGGTCGGAACCGGCGCCGCTCGTCCTCCAGCGGTAGGTGACCGTCACCGGGGTGCGGTCGACCGTGACGACCGCCGAGAAGGACGGCGCCTGCTCCGCGGGCGGCGGACAGCCCCCGGTGTAGGTGTCGCGCACGGCCGACACCGTGACGTGGACGTTCACATGGGCCGGGGTGCTGGGCGGCGCCGAGGTGTGCGGGGACGCGGAGTCGCCGCCGCCGGCCGTCGCCTCGTAGCCGCTGGCGTCCGTGTCGTCGTCCTGCGAGCCGGTGGCGGACGGGGTCCCGTCGCCGCCCGGGGTGTTCCCGGTGGTCGTGCCGTGGCCGGAACCGCCGGGTGAGCCGTCGTCGAGCAGGGCGTAGGCCACGCCCCCGATGCCCAGGGCGAGGGCGAGCACGCCCGCGGCCATCGCCACCGCCGCGCGACGAGGCCGGGCCGGGAGGCCACCTGACGGGGGGCCGAATCCGGTGCCGACGGGCGTCGTCGGCCCGAGCGGTGTCGAGGAGACGGGAGTCGAGGAGACCGGCGTGGACCGGACCGGTGTGCCGTCCGGCCCCGGCGGCATCGGCACGGCGGCCTGGGTGGTGGCGTAGGCCGTTCCGCCGCCCGGCGGGGTGCGCCCGGCGGCGAGGGCGTCCAGCCGCCGCTGCACCTCGTCGCCCGGGATCCGGGCCGTCGGGTCCTTGTGCAGCAGCCCGGTGATCACCGGGACCAGCGGCCCCGCCCTGCGCGGCTCGGGCAGTTCCTCGTCCACCACCGCGCGCATGGTGCTCAGCGCGGTGTCGCGGCGGAACGGCGAACCGCCCTCCACCGCCACGTACAGCAGCACCCCGAGCGACCACAGGTCCGACTCCGGGCCGGGCCGGCGGCCGAGCGCCCGCTCGGGGGCCAGGAACTCCGGTGAGCCCACCAGTTCGCCGGTGCGGGTGATCGCCGAGGAGCCCTCGATCATGGCGATGCCGAAGTCGGTGAGCACGACCCGCCCGTCGTTGCCGATGAGCACGTTGCCCGGCTTCACGTCACGGTGCAGCACTCCGGCCGCATGGCCGGCGCGCAGCGCCGCCAGCACCTTGCCGCCGATCCCCGCGGCGCGCCGGGGGTCCATGGGGCCCTCCGCGTCGAGGACGTCGGCGAGCGTCACGCCCCGGACGAGCTCCATGACGATCCACGGGCTGCCCTCGGCCATGGCCACGTCGTACACCTTGATGACGTTGGGGTGTTCGACCCGCGCGGCCGCGATGCCCTCCTGCTGCAGCCGCGCGTACAGGCGCTCGACCTCCCCGTCCTCCAGGCCCGGCGGCGCCTTGACCTCCTTGACGGCCACCTCGCGGCCCAGCAGTTCGTCCCGGGCCAGCCACACCACACCCATGCCGCCCCGGCCCAGCTCGCTGATCAGCCGGTAGCGCCCCGCCACGAGCCGTGTCATCGGCGTGTCCCCCCTTCGTGCCGCCCGCAGCCCAGCATGACCGAACTTCCTCCCGAACGGACCCTTTCGGCGGAAAGCTCCCTCAAGCCGGCAGCGCCAACGCCGCCCTGAGCAGCAGACCGCAGCCCAGCACCAGCACCACGGACGCCGTGGCCAGCGGCGCGAGCCGCCGTGCCGCCGTGAACAGCCGGCCGCGGGCGCGCAGCGCCGACGCCTTCCCGGCCAGCCGCCCGAGGCGTACGACGGCGAAACCGGCGGCCGTGAGCGTGATCGCCAGACCCGCGCCGTACGCGAGCACCAGCAGGAAGCCGAACCAGGCCTGGCCCAGTGCCGCGGCACCCACCAGGACGACCACCGCGGAAGGACTGGGGACGAGACCGCCGGCGAAGCCGAGCAGGATCGTGCCCCGGAGCGTGGGCCGCGGCTCGTGCGGGTGTGTGTGCGGGTGGACGTGCACGTGGCGCTCGGGGGCGGGGCGTTCGGCGGTGAGGACGGCCGCGGGCGCGGTCTGCGCCGCCGTCCCGGGTGCGGGTGCAGGTGCGGGGCGGCGCGGGTGGACGTGGTGTTCGCCGTGGTGGTGATGGCCGTGCCCGTGGTGGCCGCCCCCATGGTCGTGGTCGTGGCCGTGGTCATGCCCGTGCCCGTGCCCGTGCCCATGTCCGTGGGGCTGACCCCGCAGCCGCCAGGCGCGGCGGAGCAGCGCCGCACCGGCGCAGGCGACCAGCACCCCGCTGGCGACGCCCAGCCAGCCGATGACCGAGGGCGCCGCGGCCGAACCGGTCGTCACCAGCAGGCCCAGCGCGAACACCCCCATGGTGTGGGTGACCGTCACCGACGCGCCCAGCGCGACCATGTCCCTGCGCGACCGCCGGCCGCCCGCGGCGGCCGCCGCGGCCATCAGCGTCTTGCCGTGCCCGGGCGCGAGCGCGTGCATCGCGCCCAGGGCCAGCGCCGTGAGCAGGGCCAGGGCGGCGAACCCCGGGGTGAGCGCGTGCCGTGACACCAGGTCGGTGAGGGCCTGGGTCCAGCGGTCCGCGCCGCGCGGCAGCACACCGGCGGCGGGGGCGTCGTCCTCCGCCGCCAGCGCGGGGCCGCCCGGGGTCACCCGGAAACCGGCCGCGCGCTCGTCGGCGGGCGAGGAGAGCAGGTCCTTCGGGTACGCGGTGAGCCGCCGCGACACCGACGTCCCCGGCACGTCGGCGTCGTGGAGCGTCATCCGGTCGCCGCGCGCGGTGATCTCCCGCCAGCCCGGCCCGGCACCGATGTCCGCCGGACGGTACGTCAGGGACGCGGACCTGCCGTCCGGCAGGCGCGCCGTCATCCGGCACTCGACGCGCAGTGTCGTCAGCCCCGCCTGCCCCGGCCGTACGGTCGCCGTGGCCCGGCGCACGGTGACCGGTTCGCGGCGACCGCCGGCGGACGCCCGTGCGCCCTCCGCGGCCGCGTCGCACCGTGCCCCCGCCCAGTCCGCCAACTCGGCGCGGCCCAGCGCCCGGTCGCCGTCCCGGTCGATCGCGGGGACGGCCTGGGCCGCGGGGATCTCGGCGAGGTCCTCGACGTGGTCGATCCGCAGCACACCGGGGGCGGCGACCAGGCCGTCGTAGCGGTTGACGGTGAAGTTGCCCAGCGGATGCGCCTGCGCCTGTCCCGCGGGCAGCAGCGCGAGGGCCGCTCCC
Source organism: Streptomyces sp. NPDC001902 (assembly GCF_042891295.1). Classification (NCBI taxonomy): domain Bacteria; kingdom Bacillati; phylum Actinomycetota; class Actinomycetes; order Kitasatosporales; family Streptomycetaceae; genus Streptomyces; species Streptomyces sp. NPDC001902. Next base: position 80,226 of record NZ_JBIATA010000020.1, read on the forward strand.
GCCGCTGCCGCGGCCGCCGCGGCGGCCGTCCTGCGCCGGATCATGACGGGTCTCCTTCGATGCGTGCCAGCGCGCGGCGGGCGGCGGGGGCGGCGGTGGGGGAGAAGCCGGGGTTGAGGCGGAGCGCCGCGGCCAGCGACGTCCTGGCAGCCGCGCGCCTGCCGAGGGCCGCCTCGATGACGCCGCGGTGGTAGAGGAAGGCCGCGTTGCGGTAGCCCGGCGCGGAGGAGCGTCCGGCGTACGTCAGGGCCTCGCGGTCGCGGCCGTTGACGTGCAGGGCCCAGGCGAGCGCGTCGGCGGTGTGGACGGTCTGCCGGCGCGACCATTCGGCCCGGGCCGCGCGCAGCGCCTCGGCGGCGTCCCCGTGGTCGGCGGCGACCAGTGCCGCGTCGAGGTCGGTGGCGACGCCGTTCGCCCGGGCGAGGGCGATCCAGGTGCCGACCACCGCGTACTGCTGCTCCGCCCGCTCGTCCCGGCCCGTGGCCTCGTACAGTTCGCCCAGTTCGGCGAGTTGCGCGGGCAGCGGGTAGCGGTCGACGACCCGCCCCAGGTCGCGCAGGGCCTTCTCCCGGTCGCCGCGTGCCGCGTACGTACGGCCGCGGCCCTCGACCGCCGGCAGGTAGCCGGGGTCGGCGCGCAGCGCGGTGGCGAAGTGCCGCAGTGCGGCCGGGTACTGGCCCTGGCTCCAGGCGAGCTGGCCCAGCGCCGTGGCGACGTAGGCGGTGTCGCCCGGGGTCGCGGCGGAGTCCAGGGCGCGGCTCAGGATGCGGCGGGCACCGGCCGGGTCGCCGCGCAGTTCGTGGACGTAGGCGAGGCGGGTGAAGACCGGGATGCCGGGACGCACCGCGTCCGCGTGCTCGGCGGCGCGCAGCGCCTCGTCGTAGCGGCCGAGTTCGACCAGGGCGTCGACCCGGACGGCCAGGGCGCGCTCCCCGTACGGGTTCACCTTCAGCGCCCGGTCCGCCTCGGTGAGGGCGGTGCGGAAGTCGTGGCGGGCGGCGGCGAGCGCGGCCCGTCCGGCGAGTGCGGCGTCGTTGTCGCGGGGGGAGATCCGCAGCGAGCGGGTGAAGGCGGCCTGCGCCTGCGGGTAGCGGGTCGGGTCGCCGCTGGTCCTGGCCTGCTCGACGTAGGCGGCGCCGAGGGCGGCCCACCCCGGGGCATCGTCGGGCTGGGCCCGCAGGTGCGTCTGCAGGGCCGCGATGCCGCCCGCGAGGTCGCCCTCGGCGAGGCGGTCCAGCGGGGCGTCGGCGGCGGGTGCCGCGGTCCGCGCGGCGTCCCGCGGGGCGGGGGACCCGCCGAGGACCAGCGCGCCCGCGGTGAGCGCCAGCGCGAGGCCGAGCACCAGCGCCGCGTACAGGACGGCGGCGCGCAGTCGGCCCGGGGCCGGTACGTCCATGGCTGCTGCCTTTCGGGATGATGGGGTGGAGCCCGGCCGGGGCGCTCGCGGTGCGTCCCGGCCGGGTGCCGTGCGGTGTGCCTGCGCCGGGCCGTCGGGTCCGGCGCGGCGGTGCGTCAGGCCCGGCCGTGCGCCCGGCGGCCGGCGGGGCTGCGGCGCATCCGCCACCACAGCAGTGCGGCGCCGATCAGCAGCACGCCCGCGCCGCCGGAGGCCGCGGAGGCGATGAGCACGGTGTTGTCGTCACCGCCGCCCGTGAGCAGGCCGCCCCCGTTGAGCTGGGTGACCCCGTTGGTCTGCGCCGAGTTGGTGGCCGGCTTGGCCAGCGGGCCGTCCGAGCCGGAGTCCGGCAGGGCCACGTACGGGAAGCTGGCGCCGAAGGCCTGGTCGTTGGCGTTGACGGCGTCGCCCAGGTCGTTCTTCGACCCGACCAGTTCGCCTTCCACCACCTGGAGCGCGATGTCCACGACGTCGTCACCGAGCCGGCGGCCGTTGGGGAAGCCGGCGTTGTCGCCGTCCAGGACGCCGAGCCGCTTGGGCTTGGCGGTGGGCGGGACGGCCGTGTTGAGGCGCAGCATCTCCGACGGGCGGACGTGCGGCGGCTGGTTGAGCTTGGGCACACCCGTCAGGAACACCTGGACGAGGTCGTTGCGCGGCGTGGCCGGCGCCTTGATCTTGTAGATGCCCTCGATGAGCACGGGCAGTTCGGGGTGGGTCACGTTCTTGAGGAACTGGGCGTCGTTCCAGGGCGAGGACGCGTTGAACCGGTCCTTGTCCTTGAGCGGGTTGACCACCTCGTTGACCAGCGGCATGCCGAGGCGCGAGACCTGTGCCCAGTCGCCGTTCGCCGTGCGCCGCTGCGTGGTGGACCAGATGCCGACGACCGGCTGCTTGGCCGACTGGCGGATCGCGGCCGTCGGGACCTGCAGGGCGATGGTGTTTACGTTGTAGCCCTTGAGGGTGTCGTCGCCGACCTCGGAGAGGTTGCCCCCGTAGAGCAGGTCGAAGACCCGCAGGTCGAGGAAGAACGGGTCGTCGGACTGGCCGGCGAAGGCCGTGGTGCCGCGGCCCAGGTCCTTGACGGCCTGCTGGCGCAGCACGTTGTAGTCCGGCATCGAGGCCTTGCCGACGTTCGACGGCGCGACGGGCACGTCGTTCGCGACCTTGTAGCGGCCGGTGACCTGCTGGTCGTGCAGCCGGAACAGGTCGATGTCGTAGGTCTGGAAGAAGTTCAGGTCCGGGTCGTCGAGGCTGGTGACCGGGCCGGTGTTGTAGAGGAACGTCTTCTTGTTGCGGAGGTGGTCCCGGAACGTCCACCGGTAGAGGTAGTCGCCCTGGGCGTCCCCGTCGCTGTCGATGTGGATGTCGTACTGGGCGTCGTCGGCGAACTTGTAGAAGTTCGGGCCGCCGGCCGGGTCCTCGAACGGTATCCAGTTCGCCACCAGCGTGGTGGTGTCCGGGCGGTCGGGGCTGACGAACGCGTAGACGTCCGTGGTGTCGTACTGCGGCTGCCCCGAGATCAGCGGTGCCTCCCGGTGGCTGGACGCCTGTGCCGTCCCCGGCTCCAGTCCGGTGACGCCCACCGCGGCGAGTCCCCCCGCCGCCAGTGCGCCGGCGGCCAGCAGGGCGATCGTGCGCGATCGCCCGAACCGGGCCGTGAGCCTGTTCCTGCTGTGTGCGGTCATCGCGTCGGTCCTTCGCGAGTCTGGCCCCTCCCCCTTGGAAGAGGTCCTGCGTGGGTTGTTCGGGGCCGGTCGGACGGCGGATTGGCGGACCGGGGCGAATTTGTGTCACAGGGTTGTAACGTGATATAGGCCCGGCCGGACGGTGCGTGCACCGCGGAGGGAAGCGGGGCGACCCATGAGAGGTTCCGTGCACGAACTGGCCGCGGCGTACGCGCTGGACACCCTCGCGCCGCGGGAACTGCGCCGATTCGAGCGGCATCTGATGCGCTGCGACGCGTGCGCCGAGCGGGTGCGGGATCTGGCCGGGGACACCGTGCGGCTCGGCAACCGGGGTTCCGCCGCGCCGCCGCCCCCGATGGTGCCGCTGTTGGTGGACGAGGTGCCGGTGGACGGGGTGCCGGTGGACGGGGTGCGGGGGGATCAGGAAGCGCCGCAAGCCCTTGAACCCCTGGAACCCCTACGACCGGGCCGGTGGTGGGAGGCGTGGCGCCGGCCGTCCCCGGTGCGCCTGGCCGCGACGGGCGCCGGGGCGGCCCTCCTGGTCTGCGCGGTGCTGGGTGCCCTGCTGCTGCGGACCGCCATCCAACTGGACAGGGAACGGGGGAACGCGCGTGCGGTGAACGAGGTTCTGACGGCCGCCGACGCCCGCCCCGCCTTCGCGAGCGACGACCATGGACGGGGGGTGACCGCCGTCGTGTCACGGGACCTGCGCCGCGCCGTGGTGACGGTGCACGGGCTGCCGCGCCTGGAGGGACGGACCGTCTACCAGTTGTGGCTGGTGAGCGAGCGCCCTACGTCCTTCCGCTCCCTCGGCGTGCTGGGTGCCGATCCGGCGGCGGACGGCACGCCCGCGCCGATCGTGACCGACGGGCTGAACGAGCGGTCGTACGCGTTCACCGTGACGGTTGAGCCGACTGGCGGATCCGTGGTGCCGACCTCGGATCCCATGGTGCAACTTCCCCTGCTCGCGCTGGGGATCGGTTCGTGACCGTCAACCCCCTTGACGGGCAGGTGAATCCGGGAACGCGGATGCATAGGTGACGCCGCAGGACGATAGGGTTACCCTGCCCGGTGCCGGGTGCCCTCGAACGGGTGGGGAGTGTCATGGATCAGATAGCAATGCGGAGCAGGCCGCGAGTGCCTGCCGTCACGTGCGGGAGCAGCGCGTCCAGCGCGCGTCTCGACCGCCATCTCTCGGTGCTGGCCGGCCCCGCCGTGCCGCAACGGGAGGCGGAGGAGGCCACGCTGTTGATGCGCGAGCTGACCTCGCGCGACCACGTGCGCGCGAACGCCAACCGCGGGGCGCGTGTGTCGCTGTTCGCGCCGCTGCGGCGGCTGCGCCGTTCGCTCTTCGGCAGCCGCGGCTGACCGGAGGCGTTCTCGGCGTTCCTTATCAGCGGACAGGCTCGGGCGCAGTACACCGTCCCGGCACCGCGCTGCGTCATGCGGCGCGTCGGTGTACTCCGTCCGAGCCTGTTGTCGTGTCGACTTGTGGTCACAGCAGGGCGAACTGCCCGTCCGGCCCCTCTTCGTGGTGATCCAGCACGGAGGCCGGGCGGCGCGCGGAATCCGGCACCGGCAGGACGCGGGCCGCGCGCAGCTCGGCGGCACTGATCCGCGAGCCGTCCGCGACCCGGGCGGCGAGCGCGCGACGGGACGGCCGCAGCTCCGCCAGCATCGCCAGCACGCTGATCAGCTCCAGCAGTTCGGTCGTCCTGGCCCGCGGCCAGGCGGCGGGCCGGACCGCGTCGAGTCCCTCCGCCGCCCCGGTGGGGAGCCGCCGCTCGAACCAGGTCTCCAGCACCCGCGTCCCCCCGGCGTGGAACTCCCAGGCCGCCTGCGGCACCGGTGCCACCCGCCCGCTCCCCAGCACCAGCGCCTGCTCCTCCGGGTCGTACGACGGGGCCTCCCGCGGCACGTCGGGCAGCGGCGCCCGTACGTAGGGGCGCCGGCCGCCGGGCAGCCGGGGATGCCCCGCGGGGCGGTCCTCCGCCGGATCGGCGAAGCGTGCGCCCCGGGTGTGCAGCCACAGCAGACGGCGGCCCAGCGCGACGCCCTCCGCCCACAGCGCCGGATCGGCGGTGAGCGGGACCTCGACGGGCGAGCCGGTGGCGAGCGCGGCGACCCAGGCGAGCACGTCCTGTGCGCCGACCGGGGTGTCCAGCCGGCGGGCGAGCCGGTCCAGCAGACCCGGCGCGAGGTTCGGGTCCCGTCCGCCGGGGCGGCGGAACAACGGCCGGATCCGGCCGGGCCGGCCGGCGGGGGAGTGGCCGTCGGGGAGCAGCGCGGAGAAGGCCAGCGGCGGCCCCGGGACCTGCGGCAGGCGCGCGAGTTCCACCGCGTACAGTTGGTGGTCCTCGTCGGCGACCCGCCACAACTCGGGGCGGGCGGCGTCGATCAGGCGCTGGTCGGGGATGAGCCACTGCAGGTCGTGCGGGCCGTGGAGCACCCGCACCGGCTCCGCGCAGGGGCCCTCCTCGCGCTCCAGCCGGGTGGTGGACGCCGGGTGGCCCGGCAGCTGGGCGACGGCGGTGCGCGGGGTGCGCGCCCGGGTCGGATGGAACAGCCGCTCGCGCTCGGCGCCCCCGGCCTTCACCAGCCGGTCCCAGCGCGAGGTGAGGGTCGCCGCCTCGGGGGCCATGACCCAGCTCCGCCCCAGGCGCAGGGGCGGGACGGACCACGGCATCAGGTCGGCCAGCGTCGGCGCTTCATCGCTCACATCGCTCACCGTGGGCATGCTACTGACGCCCCTCAGGGTGCCTCCACGGTCACGGTGAAGGAGAAGCGGTCGCCCCGGTAGCGGATGCGCACCACGTCGACCGCGCGGCCCGTGTCGTCGTAGGTCACCCCCGTGTAGTGCAGGATCGGGCTGAGCAGGGGCACCTGCAGCAGCCGGGCGGTGTCCGGGTCGGCCAGCCGGGCCTCGACGGTGTCGGTGATGCGGCTGATCCGAACCCCGAGGGCGTCCCGGAGCACCTTCGTCATCGGCCAGCGCGCCAGGTCCGCGAGGTCGATCCGGGCGGCCAGCTCCGGCAGGACGAAGTTCTCCGCCCAGTTGGTGGGCTCACCCGACTCGTCGCAGCGCAGCCGGCGGTAGGCGACGGCCTCCGGCAGCCCGGGGAAGTGCTCGGCGTACTCCTGCGGCACGGGCGCAGGGCCGTGGCCGAGCACGCTGGTGCGGTCCCCGGACTGCTGCGCGACGATCGCGTCGACCGAGCCCAGCAGCCGCACCGGTGCCCCGCGCCGTGCGGCCGGTTCGATGAACGTGCCGCGCCGCCGGTGGCGGCTGATCAGCCCCTCCTCCTCCAGCTCCTTCAGCGCCTGCCGCATCGTGAGCACGCTGACGCCGTAGTGCCCCGCCAGCGCGTCCTCGGTCGGCAGCCGCAGCGGGGCGTCCGGACGACGGCCGAGTATCGAGGCGCGCAGGGACTGCGAGACCTGGTACCACAAGGGGAGTTTGCGGTTCAGGACCAGCGAGTCGGGGGCGAAGGTGCTGCTCGGGCTCGTCGTCATGGCCTGAAGTGTCGCTCAAGCCCCCGCCACACGCCGTCGTAGTCCCGCTGCAGGTGCTCCGCCCCCAGCGCTTCCGGGGTCGCCACCACCGGCCAGCGCGTCTCGAACATGAAGGCCAGCCCGTCGTCCACCTTCTGCGGGACCAGCTCGGCGGCGCTCGCCTTGTCGAAGGTGGTCCGGTCCGGGCCGTGCGCCGACATCATGTTGTGCAGCGACGCCCCGCCGGGGACGAAGCCCTCCGCCTTGGCGTCGTACGCGCCCTCGACGAGCCCCATGAACTCGCTCATCACGTTCCGGTGGAAGTACGGCGGGCGGAAGGTGTCCTCGCCGACCAGCCAGCGCGGCGCGAAGACCACGAAGTCGGCGTTGGCCAGGCCCGGGGTGTCGGAGGGCGAGGTCAGCACGGTGTAGATCGACGGATCGGGGTGGTCGTAGCTGACCGAGCCGAGCACGTTGAAGCGCCGCAGGTCGTAGACGTAGGGCACCAGGTTGCCGTGCCAGCCGACGACGTCGAGGGGGGAGTGGCCGTACTCGGCGGCCCACAGGTTGCCGCCGAACTTGTTCACCACCTCCACCGGTTCCTCGCGGTCCTCGTACGCCGCGACCGGCGCCATGAAGTCCCGCGCGTTGGCCAGGCCGTTGGCGCCGATCGGGCCGAGGTCGGGCAGCCGGAAGGACTGGCCGTAGTTCTCGCAGACGTAGCCGCGCGCCTCCCCGTCCGGCAGCTCGACGCGGAAGCGCACCCCGCGCGGCACCAGCGCCACGTGGCCCGGCCCGGCGGCCAGGACGCCCAGTTCGGTACGGATCAGCAGCCGGCCGCGCTCCGGCACGATCAGCAGCTCGCCGTCGGAGGAGGAGAACACCCGGTCGGCCATCGAGCGGTTGGCCGCGTACCAGTGGATGCCGATGCCCTCGCGGCGCAGCACGTCACCGTTGCCGCCGACGGTGACCAGGCCGTCCACGAAGTCGGCCGGCTCCTGCGGCAGCGGCAGCGGGCTCCAACGCAGCCGGTTGGGATCGGGCTCGGCCTGCGTGAAGGGCGCGCTGCGCAGCCGCCCGTTGGCGATGCGGCGGAACGGCGGATGGGCCGCCGAGGGGCGGATGCGGTACAGCCACGAGCGGCGGTTGTGATGCCGCGGCTCGGTGAAGGCGGTGCCGCTCAGCTGCTCCGCGTAGAGGCCGAGCGGGGCGCGCTGCGGTGAGTTGCGGCCGACCGGAACCGCTCCGGGGACCGCCTCGCTCATGTGCTCGTTGCCGAAGCCGGGGAGGTAGGCGAGGTCCCTGCCGGCCTGGATCTCTGTGCTGGCGATCTCTGTGCTGGTCACGATTCCTATGGTTGTCCATAGGAATCAACCCCGCAAGGGATCGGCCTGTCCCTGTGGAAAACCGGCATGATGGACCTCGTGCACAGCAGCGGCAACGGTCTCCGGCGCGTACCCGTCCAGCAGCGCAGCGCCGAACGCTTCGCCCGGATCCTCGACGCGGCCGCGGCGATCCTCGACGAGGGCGGCTACGAGGAGCTGAGCACGCGGGACGTGGCCGCCCGCGCGGGCGTGCCGATCGGCTCGGTCTACCGCTTCTTCTCCAACAAGCGCGCCATGGCGGACGCCCTCGCCCGCCGCAACCTCGACAAGTACCTCGCCGGGGTCACCGACCGCCTCGACGCCCTCGACGCCCTCGGCCCGGCCCCCGGCGGCGCGGCCCCGCGTGGCACGGCCCCCGGCGGCCCCGGGGACTGGCGCCGCCTGATCGACGTCGTCGTCGACCAGTACGTCGCCATGCGGCGCACCGTGCCCGGCTTCGCCCTCGTCAGCTTCGCCGGCCCGGCTCCCGGCCCCGCCGTGAACGACCTGGCCAACCACCTGGTCGCCGACCGGCTGCGGGCCCTGCTCATCGCCCCGCTCGGCGCCGCCGGCGTGGCCGTGACCGACGACCGGCGACTGCGGACCGCCTTCGTGGTGGGCGTGGAGGCCGCCGACGCCCTGCTCAAGATGGCCTTCCGCGCCGAGCCGCAGGGCGACGCCTCGCTCATCGCCGAGACGAAGGTGCTGCTCCGCGCGTACCTCGCAGGCGTTCTGGAGCCGTAGCGCCGCGAGTGCTATCCCGACATGCATACCGGTCGGTATGGTGACCGCACACGAGGAAGCGTCCTTGCCCCGGGAGGCCCGATGGCCAGCAGTCGTACCGCCCTGCGTATCTGTCCGCTGTGCGAGGCCACGTGCGGACTGACCCTGACCATCGACGCGGACCGGGTCACCGGCGCCCGCGGCGACCGCGACGACGTCTTCAGCGCGGGCTTCATCTGCCCCAAGGGCGCCTCCTTCGGCGAGGTCGACGGCGACCCCGACCGGCTGACCCGCCCGCTCGTACGCCGCGACGGCGTGCTCACCGAGGCCACCTGGGCCGAGGCGTACGCGGCCGTCGACGAGGGCTTCGCCCGCGTCCGCGCGACCCACGGCACCGCGGCGACCGGCGTCTACCTGGGCAACCCCAACGTGCACACCATCGCCGGCGGCCTCTACCCGCCGACGGTCATCCGTGCCCTCGGCACCCGGGCGCTGTTCTCCGCCAGCACCCTGGACCAGATGCCCAAGCAGGCCGCGTGCGGCCACCTCTACGGGGACGCGCTCGCCGTCCCCGTGCCCGACCTGGACCGCACCGACCACCTGGTCGTCATCGGCGGCAACCCCCTGGTGTCCAACGGCAGCCTCGCCACGGCCGCCGACTTCCCCGGCAAGCTCAAGGCGCTGCGCCGCCGCGGCGGCAGACTCACCGTCATCGACCCCAAGCGCACCCGCACCGCCGAACGCGCCGACCTCCACATCGCCCCGCGCCCCGGCACCGACGCCGCGCTTCTCTTCGCCGTCGTCCACGTGCTGTTCGAGGAGGGGCTCACCGGCCTCGGCCACCTCGAAGGCCACGTCACCGGTGTCGACGAGGTCCGCGCACTGGCCCGCGACTTCACCCCCGAGGCGGTCGCCCCGTACTGCGACGTCCCCGCCGAGCTCATCCGCAGCCTCGCCCGCGACCTGGCCGCCGCCCCCAGCGCCGCCGTCTACGGACGCCTGGGCAGCACCGCCGTACGCTTCGGCACCCTCGCCAGCTGGCTGATCGACGTCCTCAACATCCTGACCGGCAACCTCGACCGCCCCGGCGGTGCGATGTTCCCGCTGCCGGCCACGGCACGCGCCCCGCGCCCGGCCGGTCCCGGCCGCGGATTCACCACCGGCCGCTGGCACAGCCGGGTCTCCGGCCACCCGGAGGTCGCCTCCGAGCTGCCCGCCGCCGCGCTCGCCGAGGAGATCGACACCCCCGGCGACGGGCAACTGCGCGCCCTGGTCACCATCGCGGGCAACCCCGTGCTGTCCGCCCCCGACGGGGCGCGCCTCGACCGGGCCCTGGCGGGGCTGGACTTCATGGTCAGCGTCGACCCGTACCTCAACGAGACCACCCGCCACGCGGACGTCGTCCTGCCGCCGCCCCCGCCCTCGCGCAGCGCCCACTACGACTTCGCGTTCGGCAACTTCTCCGTGCGCAACAACGCCCGCTACAGCCCGCCCGCGATCCCCCTGGAGGACGGCAGGCCCGGGGAGCCGGAGATCCTCGCCCGGCTCGCCCTCCTCCTCGGCGGCTTCGGCCCGGAGGCCGACCCCGCGCTCGTCGACGAGCAGGCCGTCACCCACCGCCTGGCCAAGGAGACCGCCGACCCGCACTCCGCGGTCCACGGCCGCGACCCCGCCGAACTGGCCGCCGCGCTCACCGGAGGCACCGGCTACGAGCGGCGGCTCGACATGATGCTGCGGCTCGGCCCGTACGGCGACGGCTTCGGCGCCGACCCCGACGGCCTCACCCTGCGCAGCCTCCTCGACCGGCCGCACGGCATCGACCTCGGCCCGCTGCGCCCCCGCGTCCCCGAGGTGCTGCGCACCGTCTCCGGCACGATCGAACTGGCGCCCGCGCCGCTCACCGCCGACGTGCCCCGGCTGCTGGCGGCGGTCACCGGCAGGTCCGGGGACGGGCTGGTCCTCATCGGCCGCCGCCACCTGCGCTCCAACAACAGCTGGATGCACAACGTGCCCGCGCTCACCGGCGGGAGCAACCGCTGCACCCTCCAGGTGCACCCCGAGGACGCCACCCGCCTCGGCCTCACCGACGCGGCGCCCGCCCGCATCAAGGGCGACGGCGGCGAGATCGAGGCCCCGGTCGAGATCACGGACGCGGTCCGGCCCGGCGTGGTGAGCCTGCCGCACGGCTGGGGGCACGACCGCGCGGGCACCCGGCTGACGGTCGCGTCCCGCGAACCGGGCGCCAACCTCAACCAGTTGCTCGACGGCACCCTGCTCGACCCGCTGTCGGGCACGGCCGTCCTCAACGGATTCCCCGTCCAGGTCGCCCCGGCGTGACCCACCGCACGGGGTGCCGCCCTGGAAACGGAAAACTATCGGCGCTAGTTTGGGCGGGCCACGGCAGGTCCGCCCGGGAGGACAAGGGATGAAGCCGCACGACGGGATGTACATCGACGGCGAATGGCGGCCCGCCGCCGGCACGGAGACGATCGACGTCGTCAACCCCGCCGACGAGCAGGTGTTCGCCACCGTGCCCGCGGGTACCGCCGCCGACGTCGACGCGGCGGTCAGCGCCGCCCGGGCCGCGTTCCCCGGCTGGGCCGCCACGCCGCCCGCCGAACGGGCCGCCCGGATCGCCGCGCTGCGCGACACCCTCGCAGCGCGCCGCGACGAGATCGCCGAGACCGTCACCGCCGAACTGGGCGCGCCGCTGCCGTTCAGCCAGGCGGTCCACGCGGGGCTCCCGGTCGCGGTCGCCGGCTCGTACGCCGAACTCGCCGCCGGCCACGCCTTCGAGGAGCGGATCGGCAACTCCACCGTCCTCCACGAGCCCGTCGGAGTGGTCGGCGCGATCACCCCCTGGAACTACCCGCTCCACCAGATCGTCGCCAAGGTCGCCCCCGCGCTCGCCGCCGGCTGCACGGTCGTCCTCAAGCCCGCCGAGGACACCCCGCTGGTCGCCCAGCTCTTCGCCGAGGCCGTCCACGAAGCGGGCGTGCCCGCGGGCGTTTTCAACCTCGTCACGGGTCTCGGCCCGGTCGCCGGACAGGCCCTGGCCGCCCACGAAGGAGTCGACCTGGTCTCCTTCACCGGATCCACCGCCGTCGGCCGGCAGATCGCCGCGACCGCGGGCGCCGCCGTCAAGCGCGTCGCCCTGGAACTCGGCGGCAAGTCCGCCAACGTCATCCTCCCGGGCGCGGACCTCGCCAAGGCCGTCAACGTCGGCGTCGCCAACGTCATGTCCAACAGCGGCCAGACGTGCAGCGCCTGGACCCGGATGCTCGTCCACCGGGACCGGTACGAGGAGGCGGTGGCCCTCGCCGTGACGGCCGCCGCCAAGTACGTGCCCGGCGAGCGCATCGGCCCCGTCGTCAACGCCAAGCAGCACGAGCGCGTCCGCGGCTACATCGCCAAGGGCGTCGAGGAGGGCGCCCGCCTCGTGGCCGGCGGCACCGACGCCCCCCGGGAGCGCGGCTACTGGGTCAGCCCCACCGTCTTCGCCGACGTCACCCCGGAGATGACGATCGCCCAGGAGGAGATCTTCGGCCCCGTCCTGTCGATCCTGGCGTACGAGGACGAGGAGGACGCGCTGCGCATCGCCAACGGCACCGTCTACGGCCTCGCCGGGGCGGTCTGGGCGGCCGACGAGGCGGCGGCCGTCGCCTTCGCCCGGCGCATGGACACCGGCCAGGTCGACATCAACGGCGGCCGCTTCAACCCGCTGGCCCCGTTCGGCGGGTACAAGCAGTCCGGTGTCGGGCGCGAACTCGGCCCGCACGGCATCACCGAATACCTCCAGACCAAGTCCCTCCAGTTCTGAGCGCAGGAGAAAACACCGTGGTCCGCGCCGCCGTACTGCCCGCCGTCAACGCGCCCCTGACCCTCGCCGAGATCGACCTGCCCGAACCCGGGCCGGGCCAGGTACGGGTCAGGCTCGCCGCGGCCGGGGTGTGCCACTCCGACCTGTCCCTGTCCAACGGGACGCTGCGGCAGCCCGTGCCCGCCGTCCTCGGCCACGAGGGCGCCGGCAGGGTCGTCTCCGTGGGCGAGGGCGTCACGGGCGTGACGCCGGGCGACCCCGTCATCCTCAACTGGGCGCCCTCCTGCGGCGCCTGCCACTACTGCGGGCTCGGCGAGCCCTGGCTGTGCGCCGCCGCGGGCGCGGCGGCGGGCGTGCCCTACGCCAAGCTCGTGGGCGGCGGGGACGAGCTCTACCCGGGGCTCGGGACGGCCGCGTTCGCCGAGGAGACCGTGGTCCCGGCGGCCGCGGTGCTGCCCCTCCCGGACGGGGTGCCGCTCACCGAGGCCGCGCTCCTCGGGTGCGCCGTGCTCACCGGCTACGGGGCGGTCCACCACAGCGCCGGGGTGCGCCCCGGGGAGTCCGTCGCCGTCTTCGGCGTCGGGGGCGTCGGCCTCGCCGTCCTCCAGGCCGCCCGCATCGCGGGGGCGGGCGCCGTCGTGGCCGTCGACGTCTCCCCGGCGAAGGAGGCCCTGGCGCGGGCCGCGGGCGCCACGGAGTTCCTCCTCGCGGGGGATGACGTCGCGAAGCGCATCCGCGCGCTGACCGGCGGGCACGGGGCGGACGTCGCCATCGAGTGCGTGGGGGGCGGCGAGACGATCCGCTCCGCGTGGTCCTCGACGCGGCGCGGCGGGCGCACGACGGTGGTGGGCATCGGCGGGAAGGGGGACCTGGTCTCCTTCTCCGCGCTGGAGCTCTTCCACTTCGGGCGCACGCTGTCCGGGTGCGTGTACGGGAACAGCGACCCGGCGCGGGACCTGCCGGTGCTGGCGGAGCACGTGCGGGCGGGGCGGCTCGACCTGTCGGCGATGGTCACGGAGCGGATCGGGCTGGAGGGGATTCCGGGGGCGTTCTCGGCGATGCTTTCGGGGAAGGGCGGGCGGGCGCTGGTCGTCTTCTGACCGGTTCGTCGCCGTCCGCGGGTTCGTTGCGCCTGCGGCGGGCATCCCCCGCCCTCCCGCCCTCCCCCAGCCTTCGGCCGGGGGGACCCCCATCCGGCGCGGTCAGTGCGGGTCTCGCATCGTGTGCCTGGGTCGGGGCCGCGCCGGCGCACTCCCCCAGCCTTCGGCCGGGGGGACCCCCACAGCGCTCGCGGTTTGGCCCTACGTCATTCGGCGCCCGGGTCCGCCGCTCGTCGCTTCCGGGCGCACCCCGCCACACCCCCTCCCGTAGTGCGGGCGCATGACGGCCGGGGGGGGGTGAGTAAGGCACTTGCGGCGACCCCGGACCGCCTTCTGAACCCCGTCCGGCCGTTAGTCGCCGCACGATACGGAGGGCGCGGGGCGGGGCACTCCCCCGGCCGAAGGCTGGGGGAGGGAGGGCGGGAAACTCCCAACCGCAACCACAACTGCGCCGCACCCGCACATGGACGCCTCAACCGTGTCAAGCCACGAAATGAAGGGGCGTGACCGGGAGGGGGCACGCACCGCCTACTGGAGGGAGTCCAGATACGCGGGCCGCACAGGCGGCCCCCGCCCGAGGGGAACTCCCATGCCGCACAAGATCCTGACCCGCCGCTTCTTCGCGCTCGCCGCCGCCTCCGCCTTCGTGACGGGAGGCGCGCTGCTGCCCACGACCGCGTTCGCCGATGACTCCGGGTCGTACTCGACGCTCCTCCACACCGACGACATGAGCCAGGACGGTTCCGGCGGCCGGATCGGGTCCGACGGCTGGGACGGCGGCCACTGGGACCCGGGCCGCGGTGACCACGACGGGGACGGCTACGGCGGCGGCGTGGACGCCGACGACGACTGGCGCACGCACCCCGTCTGCTTCGCCGCCCCCTGCGAGCTGTGAGGCCTACTGGGCCTCGGGGGCCGGTGCCCGGCCGAGCGCAGCGAACTGCACCGCGAGGCCGTCGACGAGGGCGCGCAGGCCCGTCTCGAAGGCGCCCTCGTCCACCTGTGCCTGCCGCTGCGCGAGCAGGTGGGCCTGCCCGAGGTGCGGGTAGTCCGCCGGGTCGTACGCCGACGGGTCGTCGACGAACCCCCGCGCGAAGGACCCCAGCGCCGAACCCGCCACGAAGTACCGCATGAGCGCGCCCACGCGGGTGGCGTGGGCCGGGGGCCAGCCGGCGGCGGTCATGCCGCCGAAGACCGCGTCGGCCATGCGCAGGCCCGCCGGACGGCGGCCCGGGCCCTGCGCGAGGAACGGGACGATCTGCGGGTGGGCCGCGAGCGCGGCGCGGTAGGAGCGCGCCCAGGCGACCAGGGCGTCGCGCCAGTCGCGGCCGTCGTCGAACATGGAGAGGTCGACCTCGCCGACGACCGCGTCGGCGACCGCGTCCAGGATCCCGTCCTTGGTCGTGAAGTGGTTGTAGAGGCTCGGCCCGCTGACGCCGAGCTCCGCCGCGAGACGGCGCGTGGAGACGGCCTGCAGTCCCTCCCCGTCCACGAGCGCGAGTGCCGTGGCGACGATGCGTTCTCGGCTGAGCAGGGGCTTGCGGGGGCGGGCCATGCGGCACATAGTAGAGGCTGCCGCCAGGAAACTAGCAGTGATAATTTAAGGCCGAACCGAGGTGCGCCGTGAATCTTGAGCTGTCCGAGGAGCAGGCCGCGGTCCGCGCGCTGGCCGCCGAGTTCGCCGAGCGCGAGATCGTGCCGCACGCGGCCGCGTGGGACCGGGCGGAGCGCGTGGACCGGGGCATCGTCAAGAAGCTGGGTGCCGTGGGCTTCCTCGGGCTGACCATCCCGGAGGAGTACGGCGGCTCGGGCGGCGACCACCTGGCGTACTGCCTGGTCACCGAGGAGCTGGGGCGCGGTGACTCGTCCGTGCGCGGGATCGTCTCCGTCTCGCTCGGGCTGGTGGCGAAGTCCGTCGCCCACTGGGGCACCGAGGAGCAGAAGCGGGCCTGGCTGCCCCGGCTGGCCTCCGGCGAGGCGGTGGGCTGCTTCGGGCTGACCGAGCCCGGCACCGGGTCGGACGCCGGCAGCCTGACCACGCGGGCTCGGCGCGAGGGCGGCGACTACGTGATCAACGGCGCCAAGATGTTCATCACGAACGGCACCTGGGCGGACGTGGTCCTGCTCTTCGCCCGCACCAACGACCTCCCCGGCCACAAGGGCGTCAGCGCCTTCCTCGTGCCCACCGGCACCCCCGGCCTCGCCCGGCACGAGGTGCACGGGAAGCTGGGGCTGCGCGGCCAGGCCACGGCGGAGCTGGTGCTGGAGGACGTGCGCGTGCCGGCCTCGGCGATGCTCGGGCCCGAGGGGAAGGGCTTCTCGGTGGCGATGTCCGCCCTGGCCAAGGGCCGCATGTCGGTCGCCGCCGGGTGCGTGGGCATCGCGCAGGCGGCGCTGGACGCGGCCGTGGGCTACGCCAAGGACCGCGTGCAGTTCGGCAAGCCGATCGCCGCGCACCAGCTGGTGCAGGAGCTGCTCGCGGACATCGCCCTGGACGTGGACGCGGCCCGGCTGCTGACCTGGCGGGTCGCCGACCTCATCGACCGGGGCCGGCCCTTCGCGGCGGAGTCGTCCAAGGCGAAGCTCTTCGCGAGCGAGGCGGCGGTGCGCTGTGCCAACAACGCGCTGCAGGTGTTCGGCGGCTACGGCTACATCGACGAGTACCCCGTGGGCAAGCTGCTGCGGGACGCCCGCGTGATGACCCTCTACGAGGGCACGAGCCAGATCCAGAAACTGCTGATCGGCCGGGAGCTGACGGGGATCGCGGCCTTCTGACGGGGCCGGCCGGCGCCGACCGACCGCTCGGTATCTAAGCGCTTGCTCAGCGTCCATGTAGGGTGTCCGCCATGGACGTGGAGGCGGAGCAGTCGGAGCGGACCGAGGCGTGGACCGGCATCACCCCTGATGCCGCCAGGCGGCTGGTGATCGCCGCGGTCGAGGCGTTCGCGGAGCGCGGCTACCACGCGACGACCACGCGCGACATCGCGGGCCGGGCCGGCATGAGCCCCGCGGCGCTCTACATCCACTACAAGACCAAGGAAGAGCTGCTCTACCAGATCAGCGTGGTCGGGCACCGGCTCTCCCTCGGGCTGCTCCAGGACGCCGCGGACGGCGGGGGCGGCCCCGCCGAACGGCTGGCCACGGCCGTGCGCTCCTTCGTCCGCTGGCACGCGGAGCACCACACCACGGGCCGCGTCGTGCAGTACGAGCTCGGCGCGCTCGGCCCCGAGCACTACACCGAGGTGGTGGAGCTGCGCCGGGAGAGCGAGGCCGCGGTCCGCTCGGTCATCCACGACGGCGTGCAGGCCGGGGACTTCGACGTGCCGGACGTCTCCGGGACCACCGTCGCGCTGCTGTCGCTCTGCATCGACGTGGCCCGCTGGTTCAACCCCGGCGGGCGCAGGACGCCGGACGAGATCGGCGCGCTGTACGCCGATCTCGCCCTGCGCATGGTCGGGTACGCGCCCCGTCAGAGGTAGAAGCGGACGACCGTCTCGGCCACGCACACCGGCTTGTCGCCGCCCTCCCGTTCCACGGTGATCGCCACGACGAGCTGGGCGCCGCCGGGGACCTCGCTCACCTCGGCGATCCGGCCGCCGGCCCGCAGCCGTGAGCCGACCGGCACGGGGGAGGGGAAACGGACCTTGTTCACGCCGTAGTTGACGCCCATCTTCACGCCCTCGACCCGCAGCAGCTCCGGGGTGAGGGACGGGATCAGCGACAGCGTCAGGTAGCCGTGCGCGATGGTGGTGCCGAAGGGGCCCTCGGCCGCCTTCTGCGGATCCACGTGGATCCACTGGTGGTCCCCGGTGGCGTCCGCGAACAGGTCGATCCGCTTCTGGTCGACCTCCAGCCAGCCGGTCGTCCCGAGGTCCTCCCCGATGGCGTCCTTCAGTTCGCCGACCGAGGTGAAGATCCTGGGCTGTCCCATGTCATGCCTCCCGTACTGTCCAAGCGCTTGCTCAGCATGGTCTCCGCGGAGGATCCGTGTCAACGCCCCGCACCCGGCGCGTATCAAGGGCCGTTCATCCGGTTTGTGACTATCTTTCATCTCCGTATGCCCCTGTTCGCGCCGGTGGAGGAGACGGAAGTGGCCGAGGCCCCCACGGAGACCAGCCCGTCCGACTGGCACCCGGTGGAGGTCCGAAGCGGCGACGGCACCCCTTCCCCGGCGGCCGTCCGCACCGTCCTGCTGCGCCCCGCGACCTGGCCCCAGAGCTGGCTCGCCCTCGCCGTCTACTGGCTCGCCAGCCGGGTGGTCATGCTGGCCCTGCTGCGCAGCGGGCAGGGCGACATCGCCCGCGAGGTGCACTTCCTCTACCGCCACTGGAGCGAGGGCTTCGCGCACGGGACCTTCCCCGTGGGCGACGTGACCTGGCAGTACCCGCCCGGGGCCGCGCTGGTGATGCTCGCCCCGGCGCTGCTGCCCGGGCTCAGCTACCTGCAGGGCTTCGTCCTGCTGTCGCTCGCCGCCGACGCCGTCGTCCTGCTCCTCCTGCTGCGGGCCGGGACCGGCCGGCCCGGACGCAGCACGGCCGGTGCGTGGCTGTGGGCGCTCGCCCTGCCGCTGCTGATGCAGCTGCCCTACGCCCGGTACGACCTGATGGTCACCGTCGTCGCCGTCGGCGCGCTGCTCGCGCTGCCCGCGCGGCCGCGGCTCGGCGGCGCGCTCGCCGGGCTCGCCGCCCTGATCAAGCTCTGGCCCGTGCTGACCGTGCTCGGCACCCCGCGCGGCCGGACCACCCGGCAGGCCTGGACCGCGCTCGCCCTGTCCGCGGGCGGGCTGCTGCTGGTGCTGTGCACCGCGTTCCGCGGCGCCCTCGGCTTCCTGTCCGCGCAGCACCACCGCGGGGTCGAGATCGAGTCCCTCGGCGGCACCTTCCTGCACGTCGCCGAGATGTTCGGCTGGCCCGGGCGCGTGGTCGCGCACTACGGGTCGCTGGAGTTCACCGGCCCGTACGTCGCCGAGATCACCACCGCCTCCCTGCTGCTCACCGGGATCGCCCTGGTGTGGCTGCTGATGTGGCGCGTGAGGGCGGCCCGTTGGACCCCGGCCACGCCGTACGACGCGGCGCTCACCGCCGTGCTCCTGTTCACCGTCACCAGCCGGGTCATCAGCCCCCAGTACCTGGTCTGGCTGATCGGCCTCGGCGCGGTCTGCCTCACCGTGCGGCAGACCACCCAACGGCCGGTCGCCGCGCTGGTGCTGCTCGCCACCGCCGTCACCACGGTCGACTACCCGCTGTTCTTCACGGACGTCACCGCCGCCACCTGGCAGGGCGCCGCCATCGTCGCCGTCCGCAACGCGCTGCTGGTCGCCGCCGCGCTCGTCTCCTGCGTCCGGCTGTGGCGCACGAGCGTTCCGCACCGCAAGCGGCTCGCCCAGCTCCCGTAGAGTCGGCACGTGGCGAGGATCCCGGGCGAGCACCGCGAACTGACCGTCGGCCAGCTGAGCGGGCGCAGCGGGGCCGCCGTCTCCGCGCTGCACTACTACGAGGCCCAGGGCCTGATCCGCAGCCGCCGCACAGCAGGCAACCAGCGCCGCTACACCCGCGACACCCTGCGCCGCGTCGCCTTCATCCGGGCCTCGCAGCGGGTCGGCATGCCGCTCGCCGCGATCCGCGAGGCGCTGGACGGCCTGCCCGAGGGCCGCACCCCGGACCGGGCCGACTGGGCCCGGCTCTCCGCGGGCTGGCGGGCCGAACTCGACGCCCGCATCGACCGGCTCACCGCCCTCCGGGACAGCCTCGACGACTGCATCGGCTGCGGCTGCCTCTCCCTGGACCGCTGCGCCCTGTCCAACCCCGGCGACACGCTCGGAGACCAGGGACCGGGCGCGCGGCGGCTGCTCGGTACGGAGCCGCCGCCGCGCCCCGCGCCCGCTACCAGATCGCGGGCCTGCGGCCGACCCACGGACGGGCCGCCTCCAGCTGCGCCGACAGCGAGATGAGCGTGGCCTCGTCCCCGTAACGGCCGCCGAACATCACACCGATCGGCAGCCCCTCCTCCGTCCAGTGCAGCGGCACGTTCACGGCCGGCTGACCGGTGGCGTTGAAGATCGGGGTGAACGGCGTGTAGGCGGCCAGCCCCGCGAACTCCGCCGCCGGGTCGTCGTCGTCCCGCAGGCCCGCGCTCCCGACGAACGCCGGGAGCTGCGCCAGCGTCGGGGTCAGCACCAGGTCGTACGAGGACAGCAGCGCGTCCGCGATCAGCTGCCCCAGCGCCCGGAACGCGTACAGCGACGCCGCGAAGTCCGGGCCGCTCACCTTGCCGCCCTCGGCACGCAGGTGCCGCGTGAGCGGCATCAGCAGCTCCTCCTGATCCGGCGCCACCGGGTAGACGGTGGCCATCACGCCCCACACCCGGGTGAAGGCGTGCAGGATCGCGTCGTCGACGGGCAGTTCGATCTCGTCCACCTGGTGGCCGAGCCCGCGCAGCAGTTCCGCGGTCCCCTCGTACGCGGCGCGGCAGTCCGGGTGCAGTTCGACCCCGGGCACGGGGGGCTGCGGCAGCCCCACCACGCGCAGCGTTCCCGGCTCACGGGTGACGTACGAGGAGAAGGACTCACCGGGCGGCAACGACGGCGCGCTGTACGGGTCGCCCGGCATTGGGCCCGCCAGGACGTCGAGCAGGGCCGCCGCGTCCGCGACCGTACGGGCTATCGGGCCGCTGCCGCTCAGACCGCTGACGTCGTGCTGCACCGGGCCCGCGCTCACCCTTCCGCGGCTGGGCTTGATGCCGAACAGGCCGCAGACGGAGGAGGGGATGCGGATCGAGCCGCCGCCGTCGCTGCCCTGCGCGACCGGCGCCAGCCCCGCGGCGACCGCGGCCGCCGCGCCGCCGCTGGAGCCGCCGGCGGACCGCTCCAGGTCCCACGGGGTGCGGGCGGGCGGGGCGAGCTTGTTCTCGGTGTAGCAGGGCAGCCCGAACTCCGGGGTGTTGGTCTTGCCCAGCAGGACCGTCCCGGCCGCGCGCAGCTTGGCGGCGACGTGGTCGTCGACGTCCGGCACGTGGTCGGCGTACGCCTGCGAGCCGAGGGTGCAGCGCACGCCGGCCACGAAGTTGAGGTCCTTGACCGGAACGGGGACGCCGTGCAGCGGCGACAGCTGCCCTTGGCGGTCCTCACGGCGGGCCGCGAGCGCCTCCGACTCGGCGTCGGCGGCCTGCTTGCGGGCGATCTCCGGGGTCACGGTGATGAACGCCCCGAGGGTGTCGTTGTGCCGGTCGACGCGGTCCAGATAGTGCTCGGCGAGTTCCGTCGGGGAGACCTCCCCGGCCTTGATCGCCTTCCCCTGCTCCAGCGCCGTCAGATCGTGCAGCTCCGCCATGTGCCGGTCCCGTCCCGTCGCGCGAGGGTGTGCGTTGCCTGGGGTGGCATCGTCGCACCACGGCCGCGGGGTGTCAGTAGCGCGGTGTGTTCGTGGGGCCCGGTGCCTCGTGTGCGGGATGCCCGCCGCAGGCGCAAACAACCGGCACACAAACACCCGGGCAGCCCGAAGCAGCCGCTCGCAGGCGCAACGCACCCGCACACAAGAACAGGCCGCGAGGGGCACCGCGGGTCGCAAGCCGGGCACCGCGCGCAGGCTCACCCCGTGGGGGCGAGCGCACCGCGCGCCTCCGCGAGCGCGGCCTCGCAGAGGACCGGGAGCGGGACCACGATCCCGCACCGCCCGCACACGGGCCCCGCCCCGGGGTAGTGGTTGAGCCCGTTCCGCCACCGCAGGTGCGACTCGCCGCAGACCGGGCACCCCGTACCGGGCCCCGCGTCGATCGCCGCGATGATGCGCCGCAGTACGTCGGCCAGCCGGTCGTCGGGGTGGACGCGGGGGTCCTCGCACCAGGCGACCCCGTTGCCGCCCCAGGTGCGCCGGTGCCAGTCGTCGAGCGCGCCGGGCTGCCGGATGCCGTAGAACTTCTCCTCCTTGCGGCGGGCCGCGAACTCCCCCTCGTAGGTGAGCCAGACCGCTCGCGCCTCCTCCAGTTCCGCGAGGGCCGTGACGAGCCGGACCGGGTCCGGCTCGCGGTCGTCGGGCGCGATCCCCGCGCCGGCGCACAGGTGGTCCCAGGTCGCGCGGTGCCCGTACGGCGCGAAGCGCTCGAGGCACCTGCGCAGGTAGGTGCGGCGCTGGGTGGGGGAGCGCCGGGGATCGCGCACCTGTCTGGCGAGGCTCCGGAATCCGGCCATGGTGTGTGCCACCTCCGTCGTCGGTGTCGCATCGCTGTCGAATGGACGTAACGGACGGCGTTCCGGATCCATCCCCGGGGCGGCGAGTTCCAGCCGGGATGGCGTAGCTCAAACGTGACGCATGTTCATCTTACCGGGGGGTCATATTTCGAAGTAACCTGCGTCACACCGCGCTTCGTGAGGAGTGGTCATGCGAGCCAGATTTGGCAGGTTCAGGACAAAAATCAGAACGACCGCCGCAGCGGCGGTCCTCGCGCTGGGTGCGAGCCTCGTCGCGCCGTTGCCCATGGCGGCGCACGCCGCCCCCGTCACCGACTACTGCCAGGGGCGGTGCTCGGACATCCTGCCGCCGGGTGAGAACGGCAACGCCACCCTCGCCCAGATCCTGCTCAACCAGATCTTCGGCACCCAGCCGGAGCACGCGGAGGACCAGCTCGGGCCGTACGCGAACCTGGCCGGCGGGTACCAGAACCTCACCGACGCCACGATCAACACCTTCTTCAACGACGCCTCCTTCGGCGTCCCGTCCGGGCAGGTCGCCTCGACGACCTCGCCCCGCAGCGACGTGACGATCACCCGGGACAAGAAGACCGGGGTGCCGCACATCTCCGGCACGACCCGGTACGGGACGGAGTTCGGGGCCGGGTACGCCGCGGCGCAGGACCGGCTCTGGCTGATGGACCTGTTCCGGCACGTGGGACGCGGCCGGCTGACCTCCTTCGCCGGCGGCGCCCCCGCGAACCAGGGGCTGGAGCAGGAGTTCTGGCGCGCAGCGCCGTACACCGAGGAGGACCTGCAGGCCCAGGTCGACTGGATCGCCACGCAGAACGGGGAGCGCGGCCGGCAGGCGCTGGCCGACGTCAACGCCTACGTCGACGGGATCAACGCCTACATCGAGGCCTCCGACAGCGGCCGCTACTTCCCCGGTGAGTACGTGCTGACCGGCCACAAGGACGCCATCACCAACGCCGGCACCATCGAGAGGTTCAAGTCCACCGACCTGATCGCCCTGGCGTCCGTGATCGGTGCGCTGTTCGGCACCGGAGGCGGTGGCGAGGTGACCAACGCCCTGTCCCTGCTGGCCGCCCAGCAGAAGTACGGGGTCACCGAGGGCACCAGGGTCTGGGAGTCCTTCCGCGAGCGCAACGACCCCGAGGCGGCCCTGACCGTGCACGACGGCCGGAGCTTCCCGTACGCCGTCCGGCCGGAGAACCCGCAGGGGAGGGCGCTGCCCGACGCCGGGAGCGTGACGGTGGAGCCGCTGGTCTACGACCGCACCGGCAGCGCGGGCACCGCGAAGGCGTCCGCGGCCTCGAAGAGCGCCACCACCACGGCCCTGTCCGCAAACACCCGGGGCATGTCCAACGCGCTGCTGGTCAGCGGCGCACACACCGCGAGCGGCCACCCGATCGCCGTCTTCGGCCCGCAGACCGGCTACTTCGCGCCACAGCTGCTGATGCTCCAGGAGATCCAGGGCCCCGGCATCAGCGCCCGCGGCGCCTCCTTCGCGGGGCTGAGCATGTACGTGGAGCTGGGCCGTGGCCAGGACTACGCGTGGAGCGCGACCACCTCGGCCCAGGACATCACCGACACCTACACGGTGGAGCTCTGCCAGGACGACGTCCACTACCTCCACCGCGGCACCTGCACGGCCATGGAGAAGCTGGAGCGCAGCAACTCCTGGAAGCCGACGACCGCCGACGGCACCGCGGCCGGTTCCTACCGGATGCAGATCTACCGCACCGAGTACGGCCCGGTGACGCACCGTGCCACGATCGGCGGCAAGAAGGTCGCCTACGTGTCGCTGCGCAGCTCCTACATGCACGAGGCCGACTCGGTCGTCGGCTTCCAGATGCTCAACGACCCGGCCGCCGTCACCGACGCGGCCTCCTTCCAGCAGGCCGTCCAGCACATCAACTACACCTTCAACTGGTTCTACGCCGACTCCCGGCAGGCGGCCTACTTCAACAGCGGCGCCAACCCGGTGCGGGCCGCGGACGTCGACCCGACCTTCCCGGTCCTGGCCGAGCCCGCCTACGAGTGGCGCGGTTTCGACCCCGCCCACAACACCGCCGACTACACGCCCGCCTCGGAGCACCCGCAGTCCGTCGGCCAGGACTACTACGTCTCCTGGAACAACCGGCAGGCCAAGGACTACGACGCGGCCGGGTTCGGCAACGGCTCGGTGCACCGCGGCAACCTCCTGGACGACCGGGTGAAGAAGCTGGTCGCGGCGGGCGGGGTCACGCGGGCCCAGCTGACCAGGGCGATGGCCGATGCGGCCCTGACCGACCTGCGCGGCGAGGACGTGCTGCCCGACCTGCTCAAGGTGCTGCGCAGCGGCACGGTCTCCGACCCCGCGGTGTCCGCGGCCGTCACCAAGCTCTCCGACTGGGTGACCGCCGGCGCCAAGCGCCGGGAGACCTCGCCGGGTTCGCACGCCTACGCCAACGCCGACGCGGTGCGGATCATGGACGCGTGGTGGCCGCTGCTGGTCCGGGCCGAGTTCGAACCGGGCCTGGGGAGCGAGCTGTACGCGGCGCTGACCGCCAACCTCACCGTCGACGAGGCGCCCTCGGCCGGGCACGGCCCGACCGGGTCGCACGCCGGCAGCTCCTTCCAGTACGGCTGGTGGTCCTATGTCGACAAGGACATACGGACGGTGCTCGGCGAACCCGTGCAGGGCGGCCTGGCGCGCCCGTACTGCGGCGGCGGCGACCTCGCGGCCTGCCGGGACGTGCTGAGCGGCACCCTCAAGCAGGCCGCCGCCAGGACCGCCGCCCAGGTGTACCCGGGTGACGAGAACTGCTCGGCCGGCGACCAGTGGTGCGCCGACACGGTCATCCACCGCACCCTCGGCGGCATCAAGCACGGCAAGATCAGCTGGCAGAACCGCCCGACCTACCAGCAGGTCGTGGAGTTCCCCGCCCACCGCTGACCCGTCGTGCACGGCCCGCGCGGGCCGGCGCCCGGCCCACGGCCTCAGGCCAGGAGCCGGCCCGCGCGCAACACGATCCGCGCCAGCTCGGGGTGGCAGATGTCGCTGTGCGCCCCGGAGGGCGGCCCCCCTCTGCGCACCACGGCCGAGGCGTCCACGCTCACGCACCCGGCCCGGGGGAACGCCCCCCGCAGCGCCTCGGCCAGCGGCACGTCCATGGTGTCGTCGACCGCCTTGATGCCGTCGTGGCCCGTCGCGCCCCAGCGGTCGTCGAGGTCGGGCCCGAACCCCCGATCGTCACCCGCCAGCCGGGAGGCGATCGGGTACATCGTGCCGAGCGCCGTGTCGTGGCGGGAGTAGCAGGACACCACCGGACCTGCCACCTTGAGCCGGGCGGCGCTCAACGCGCCGCCGTGGGCCCCGTCGTGGGGGAGCCGTGACGCGAACGCGTAGTGCGAGAAGGCGCCCTGGAGCAGGGTCACCGACTTCACGGCGCGTACCCCGTCGGGCAGTCCGCGCAGCGCGTAGGAGACCAGCCGGCCGCCGAAGCTGTGGCCGACCAGGTGGACGGAGAGCGAGGGGTGGGCCCGCGCGAGCCGGCCCAGGAGGGGGCCCAGTCCGCGCTCGCCCACCGTCCCGGCCCGCCGCTTCATCGCGTAGTACGTCGCCTGGCGCAGCATCTCCTTGGCGCCGTTCCACAGCCGCGTCCAGCCGCCGCCCGCCAGCGGCAGCCCGGAGCCGCCCTCCAGGGCCGCCGCGTACTCCTCGCAGGCGGCCACGGGGTCGCCGCACAGGACGGCCGGTTCGGCCCCCGGCGCCGCGTCGGAGGTGTCGTCCGCGCACAGCCCCGCCACGGCCTGCGGCGGCACCCCGGTCAGCCGCCGCACCAGGGCGGCGAACTCCGCGAACGGCTCTTCGCCGTCGGGGCGTTCCTCCAGCAGTTCGGCGATCCGGCGGATCTCGTCCTCGTGGCCGGGGAAGACCGCCACGAGCGCGTCACGGGTGGCCGCGTCGAGCGCCGGCTCTGGCCGCCGCGGTTCCGGGCCGGGCAGGAGGGCGTCGAAGTCGGGGATCGGCTCGTCGGAGAAGCGCATGGAGGGCCACAGCACGCCCGCGTAGCCGATGACCGCGCCGGGTCGGGCGCGGCCGGCGAGCAGTCCGGGGACGGGGGCGAGGAAACGGTCGTAGAGGCTGGTCGCGCCGGAGCGGTCGCTGTTCCAGCCGTGCGAGAAGACCAGCAGGTCGGTGAGGCCCTTCGCGCCGACGCCCGCGGTGAGCCGGTCGCGCTGTGCCCGGTCGGGATCGCCGTCCGCGTCGAAGGTCAGCTCCCAGTACGGCTCGACACTCATTTCCGGCATGACCGTCCCCCTGGCTCGCCCGGACCGATGCGGTCGCATCATCCCAATCCGGCGGGGATGCGGCCATACACCGCGCGAGGGGAATTCCGGCACCTGCGCGGCGCGCCCTTCCCAAGTTCTGACCGACCGCTTAGTATGCCGACGGGAGCCGTTCCGAGCCGAAGGAGACGCGATGGAAGCGCTGCGCGATGCCCGGGTGGTGGTCACCGGTGCCGGAGGCGGGATCGGGGCGGCGCTGGCCCGGAGATTCGCGGCGCAGGGCGCGCGCGTCGTCGTCAACGACCTGGACGAGGACGCCGCCAAGACCGTCGCGGACGAGATCGGCGGCATCTGCGTCCCCGGCGACGCCTCGGCGGTCGTCGAGCCGGCCCGCGCGGCGCTCGGCGGGGGCATCGACGTGTTCTGCGCCAACGCCGGCATCGGCGCCATGGCCGGGGCCGAGGCCGACGACGCGGTCTGGGAACGGGTCTGGGACGTCAACGTCATGGCGCATGTGCGCGCCGCCCGGGCGCTGCTCCCGGAATGGCTGGAGCGCGGCGAGGGCCGCTTCATCGCCACCGTCTCCGCCGCCGGGCTGCTGACGATGGTCGGCGACGCCCCCTACTCGGTCACCAAGCACGGCGCCCTCGCCTTCGCCGAGTGGCTCGCCGTCACCTACCGCCACCGGGGCGTGCGCGTCCACGCCGTCTGCCCCCAGGGGGTGCGCACCGACATGCTGCGCGCGGCGGGGCACGCCGGCGACCTCGTGCTCGCCCCCACCGCCATCGAGCCGGAGGACGTCGCCGAGGCCGTGTTCCAGGGCATCGCCGACGAGCGCTTCCTGATCCTGCCGCACCCCGAGGCGGGCGCCTACTACACCGCCCGCGCCGGGGACACCGACCGCTGGATCGACGGCATGAACCGGGTGCAGCGGAAGCTGGAGGAGGGCCGCGACGCGTGAGCCCGTACGACGGCAAGCCCTGGCTGCGGCACTTCGCCGAGGAGCTGCACACCCTCCCCGACCCGCCGGTCACCCTGCTGCACGCGTTCCGCGAGGTCGTCGCCCGCGTCCCCGGCCGCACCGCGCTCGCGTACTTCGACGGCCGGCTGACCTACCGCGCGCTCGACGAACTGTCCGACGGGCTCGCCCGGCACCTGGCCGCCCGCGGCTTCGCGCGCGGCGACCGGCTCGCGATCGTCCTGCAGAACGTGCCGCAGTTCGCCGTCGCCCTGCTCGGCGCCTGGAAGGCCGGCGGTACGGTCGTGCCCGTCAACCCCATGTACAAGGAGCGTGAACTCGCCCACGTACTGGAGGACGCCGGGGTGACCGCCCTGGTCTGCTCCGACCGCGCCTGGGACACGCACGTCCGCCGGACCGCGGCCGGTTCACCGGTGCGGATCCCGCTGACGACCAGTGAACTCGACCTGCAGACCCGGAACGACGCGCGCGTCCTGCCGGAGCGGCGCACACCGGCGGACGACGCGGAGGACCTGCTCGCCGCCGCCCGCGCGGGCACCGCAGGACCGGCGCTGCCCGACCCCGGCCTGACCGCCGGCGACATCGCGCTGATCAGTTACACCTCGGGCACCAGCGGCGTCCCCAAGGGCGCGATGAACACCCACGGCAACATCAGCTACAACGCCGACCGGCAGCGCGCGCACAGCGTCCTGCCCGACGGCGCCACGCTCTTCGCGCTCGCCCCGCTGTTCCACATCACCGGCATGGTCTGCCAGCTGGCCGCCGGCCTCGCCGCGGGCTCCACCGTGGCACTGGCCCACCGCTTCGAGCCGGGCGTCGTCCTCGACGCGCTGCGCGAGCACCGTCCGGCGTACATGGTCGGCCCCTCCACCGCCTACATGGCGCTCATGGCCCGGCCCGACGCCACCGCCGAGGACTTCTCCTCCTTCCATCTGCTCTACTCCGGCGGCGCCCCTGTGCCGCCCGCGCTGGTCGCCGCCTTCCGCGACCGCTTCGGCCACTACCTGCGCAACGGATACGGCCTCACCGAGTGCACCGCGCCCTGCGCCAGCGTCCCGGCCGGTCTGGAGGCCCCGGTCGACCCGGTCTCCGGGACGCTCTCGGTCGGCGTCCCCGGCCCCGGCACGCTGGTGCGCATCGTCGACGACAAGGGCGCCGACGTGCCCTTCGGCGAGCACGGGGAGATCGCCGTCCGCGGGCCCATGGTCGTACCGGGCTACTGGAACCGGCCCGAGGCCTCGCAGGAGGCCCTGCCCGGCGGCGAGCTGCGTACCGGCGACATCGGCTTCATGGACGAGGAGGGCTGGCTCTACGTCGTCGACCGCAAGAAGGACATGATCAACGCGTCCGGCTTCAAGGTGTGGCCCCGCGAGGTCGAGGACGTCCTGTACACGCACCCGGCCGTGCGCGAGGCGGCCGTGGTCGGGGTCCCCGACGCCTACCGGGGCGAGTCGGTGAAGGCCTTCGTCAGCCTCCGGCCGGGGGCCGCGGCGGACCCGGCCGAGCTGATCGGGTACTGCAGGGAGCACCTCGCGGCGTACAAGTACCCTCGCGAGATCGAGGTCCTGCCCGAGCTGCCCAAGACGTCGAGCGGCAAGATCCTCCGCAGGGAGCTGCGCGCACGGCGGGATTGAGCCACATACCGGTCGGTATGCTGTCCCGCACCGGTACGGAGAGAGGGCAGGCCATGGCACGGAGCACCACCCCACCCAAGGCGACCACGACCGCGGTACCCCAGCGGCTGCTCGCCGAGGCCACCCGCCTCTTCGCCGAGCGCGGATACGACCGGACGTCGGTGCAGGAGATCGTCGAGGCGGCCGGCGTCACCAAGGGCGCGCTCTACCACTACTTCGGCAGCAAGGACGACCTCCTGCACGAGATCTACGGGCGCGTGCTGCGGCTGCAGATGCAGCGCCTGGAGGCGATCGCCGGCAAGGAGACGGCTCCGGTGGCGGGACGCCTGGTCGAGGCCGCCGCCGACGTCGTCGTCACCAGCATCGGCAACCTCGACGACACCAAGATCTTCTTCCGGTCGATGCACCAGCTCAGCCCGGAGAAGCAGAAGGCGGTGCGGGCCGACCGCCGCCGCTACCACGAGAAGTTCCGCGCACTGGTCGAGGAGGGGCAGCGCGAGGGCGTGTTCCGGCAGGAGGTCCGGCCGGATCTCGTCGTCGACTTCTTCTTCGGCGCCGTGCACCACCTCGGCACCTGGTACCGGGAGGACGGGCCGCTCTCCGCCGACCAGGTCGCCGCCGACTTCGCAGACATGCTGCTGCACTCCGTGCGGCAGCCCTGAACCGAACCGGGAGCAGACCGCATGAAGG
This sequence comes from Streptomyces sp. NPDC001902, assembly GCF_042891295.1. Lineage (NCBI taxonomy): Bacteria > Bacillati > Actinomycetota > Actinomycetes > Kitasatosporales > Streptomycetaceae > Streptomyces > Streptomyces sp. NPDC001902. The sequence goes on from NZ_JBIATA010000020.1 coordinate 109,569, forward strand.
CATGGCGAGTGCACGAGAACGGGGAGCCGCGCGCGGCGATGCGCCTGGACGAGGTCCCCGACCCGCAGCCGGGCCCCGGTGAACTGCTCCTGAAGGTCCGCGCGGCCAACGTCAACTTCCCCGACGCGCTGCTCTGCCGCGGGCACTACCAGGTGCGGCCGCCGCTGCCGTTCACCCCGGGCGTCGAGTTCTGCGGTGAGGTCGTCGCGACCGGCGAGGGGGTCACCGGGCACGTCGCCGGCGACCGGGTCATCGCCCCGGCGGCGCTGCCCGGCGGTGCCTTCGCCGAACTCGCCGTCGTCCCCGCCGCGAGCGTGCTGCCCGCGCCCCCCGCGCTGGACGACGCCGAGGCCGCCGCCCTCCACATCGGCTACCAGACCGGCTGGTTCGGGCTGCACCGGCGGGCGGGGCTCCGGGCCGGCGAGACCCTGCTCGTGCACGCAGCGGCGGGCGGTGTCGGCAGCGCCGCCGTCCAGCTCGGCAAGGCGGCGGGCGCCACGGTGATCGGCGTGGTCGGCGGGCCCGAGAAGGCCAAGGCCGCCCGCGAACTGGGCGCCGACGTCGTCGTGGACCGGACCTGCGAGGACTTCGTGGCCGTCGTCAAGGAGGCCACCGGCGGACGCGGCGCCGACGTCGTGTACGACCCGGTGGGCGGCGAGGCCTACACCCGGTCCACCAAGTGCATCGCCTTCGAGGGCCGCATCCTGGTCGTGGGCTTCACCAGCGGCACGATCCCCAGCCCCGGCCTCAACCACGCGCTGGTCAAGAACTACTCCATCGTCGGCCTGCACTGGGGCCTGTACAACGCCCACGACCCCGCCGCCGTGCGCGGCTGTCACGACGAGCTCACCCGTCTCGCCGCCGAGGGCGCGATCAAGCCCCTCGTCAGCGAGCGCGTCGCCCTGGAGGGTGCCGCGGACGCCGTCCAGCGGGTCGCCGACGGCACGACGACCGGCCGCGTGGTGGTCCTGCCCGGCTGATCGCGCACCGCGCGGGGCCGGAGCGCCGTGGCCGGGTGCCGTCGCCGCAGCCGTGCCCCCGCTCGCCGAAGCGGTCGCCGAGGGGTACGCCCAGGGGTTCGGACGTCACGCGACGCGGGCCGGCGCGCGGACGGACCGAGGTGGAGGATCGGCCCCGGGGGCGTGCCGCCCGCGCGTCCGGCGGCGGCCGTGACACCGGTTGGGCGGAATCCGCACCGCGCGGGGGCGGCTCCCCCGGGGGCAGGAGCCCGGGGGAGCCGTCGTCCTGCGTGCCGCGTCAGGCGTTCTCGGCGTACCGCTTCAGTTCACGGCGGGCCAGGGAGCGCTTGTGGACCTCGTCGGGGCCGTCGGCCAGCCGCAGGGTGCGGGCCGCCGCGTACAGCTCGGCCAGCGGGAAGTCCTGGCTGACGCCGCCCGCGCCGTGCAGCTGGATGGCGCGGTCGAGGATCAGCCCGACCTTCTCCGGGGTGGCGATCTTGATGGCCTGGATCTCGGTGTGGGCGCCCCGGTTGCCGACGGTGTCCATCAGCCAGGCGGTCTTGAGCACCAGCAGCCGCAGCTGCTCGATCTCCACCCGGGCCTCGGCGATCCACTCCTGGACGACCCCCTGCGCCGCCAGCGGCCTGCCGAAGGCCACACGCCCCGTGGCACGCCGGCACATCAGCTCCACCGCCCGTTCGGCCATGCCGATCAGCCGCATGCAGTGGTGGATGCGGCCCGGGCCCAGCCGCGCCTGGGCGATGGCGAAGCCGCCGCCCTCCTCGCCGATCAGGTTCTCCGCGGGGACGCGCACGTCGTGGAAGACGACCTCCGCATGGCCGCCGTGGTCGCCGTCGTCGTAGCCGAACACCCGCATGCCGCGGCGCACTTCGAGGCCGGGGGTGTCGCGCGGCACCAGGACCATGCTCTGCTGGCGGTGCCGGTCCGCGGCCGGGTCGGTCTTGCCCATGACGATGAAGATCTGGCACCGAGGGTTCATCGCGCCGGAGATGTACCACTTGCGGCCGTTGATGACGTACTCGTCGCCGACCCGCTCGATCCGCGTCTCGATGTTGGTCGCGTCGGAGGAGGCGACGTCGGGCTCGGTCATCGCGAAGGCCGAGCGGATCTCGCCGGCGAGCAGCGGCTCCAGCCAGGTCTTGCGCTGCTCCTCGCTGCCGAACTCGCTCAGCACCTCCATGTTGCCGGTGTCCGGCGCGGCGCAGTTGAGGGCCGGCGGGGCGAGGTGCGGGCTGCGGCCGGTGATCTCGGCCAGCGGCGCGTACTGGAGGTTGGTGAGCCCGGCGCCGCGCTCGCCGGGGAGGAAGAGGTTCCACAGTCCGCGCTCGCGCGCCATGGCCTTCAGTTCCTCCACGACCGGCGGCGCCGACCACACGGCCTCTCCCTCGGCCTCCTCGCGCTGCCGGTGGAAGACCGGCTCCGCCGGGTACACGTGCTCGTCCATGAACGCGAGCAGCCGCTCGCGCAGTTCCTCGGTCCTGGCGTCGTACGCGAAATCCATGGCTCAGCCTTCCTGAAGCGTCCGCAGGCCGTTGTCGATGAAGGCCGGGACCAGGGCGCCGATCCGGTCGAAGCCGGCGCCGAGGGTCTGGCCGAGGGTGTAGCGGTAGTGGATGCCCTCGAGGATCACCGCGAGCTTGAAGTAGGCGAAGGCGGTGTACCAGGCGACCGAGGACACGTCCCGGCCGGAGCCGGCCGCGTAGCGCTCGACCAGCTCGGCGGGGGAGGGGTGGCCGGGCGCGCCACCGGTGACGGAGACGGGGGTGCCGGGGGTGGGGCGCAGCTCGCTGTACATGAGCAGCAGCCCGAGGTCGGTGAGCGGGTCGCCGAGGGTGGACATCTCCCAGTCGAGGATGGCCCGGACGGTGTCGTCGGCGCCGATCAGGACGTTGTCGAGCCGGTAGTCGCCGTGCACGACCGCCGCCGGCGCGGAGGCGGGCAGGCGTGTGCCGAGCAGCGCCGCGAGTTCGTCGATGCCCGCCAGCTCGCGGCTGCGCGAGGCGTCGAGCTGCTTGCCCCAGCGGCGCAACTGCCGCTCCAGGAAGCCCTCGGGCCTGCCGAAGTCGTCCAGTCCCACCGCTTGCGGGTCCACGGCGTGCAGCGCCACCAGGGTGTCCACCAGCCGCAGCACGATGTCCCGGGTGCGCTCCGGCCCGAGCGCCGCGAGCTGTCCCTCGGTGCGGTAGGGCGTGCCCTCGACGAAGTCCATGACGTAGAACGGCGCGCCGATGACCTCGGGGTCCTCGCAGAGGAGCACCGCCCCCGGGACGGGGACGGGGGTGTCGTGCAGGGCGCTGATGACCCGGTGCTCACGGGTCATGTCGTGCGCCGTCGCCAGGACGTGGCCGAGCGGGGGGCGCCGGACGACCCAGCGGGAGACGCCGTCGGTCACCGCGTAGGTCAGGTTCGACCGGCCGCCCTCGATGAGCTCGCCGTCGAGCGCGCCCGCCACCAGCCCGGGCCGCTCGGCGTCGAGGTGCCGCCGCAGCCGCTCCAGGTCGAGTCCCGGTGGGTTCTCCGTCCCGCTCATCCTTGCTCCTCGCCACTGCCAAAGCTGTCCCGGCTATCATGCCGACCAGTCGGTATGTCGTCCAGTCCGCCGCCCCGTCCGCCGCGAAAACCAGGTGCCCACGGTTCCCGGCGCTGCGAGACTGACGCCATGATCCCGCCCGCCGCCCTCGACTCGCTGTACGGACTGGCCCATGGCGACGCCTTCGGCGACCGCTGGTTCTTCGTCCCGCGCGAGGAGCGGGAGGGCGGCATCGCGCGGCGGATCACCCCCGAGGACGTTCCCTGGTACTGGACCGACGACACCGCCCAGGCCCTGGCGCTGTTCGGGCACCTCGAGGCGCACGGCGGAACCGTCGGGCAGGACGCCCTCGCGGCCGGTCTCGCCGCGACGTACGCCGCCGACCCGTATCGCAAGTACGGCCCCTCCATGCACGACGTCCTGCGCCGCATCGGCGCCGGGGAGCCCTGGGCGGACGTCGTGGGCGGGCAGTTCGGCGGGCAGGGCTCGTACGGCAACGGAGCCGCGATGCGGGTCGCCCCGCTGGGTGCGTGGCTCGCCGCCGACCTGGAGGGTGCCGCCCGCGCCGCCGCCGCGCAGGCGGCCGTGTCCCACCACCACCCCGAGGCCGCCGCCGGAGCCGTCGCCGTGGCGCTCGCCGCCGCGCTCGCGGCCCGCAGCCGTGGCGGCCCGGCCCCGGAGGACCTGCTGACGGCGGTGGCCGACCGGCTCCCCGACAGCGACGTGCGCTCCGGCCTGCGCACCGCGGGCCGCTTCCCCGAGGGCACCTCGGTGCGGCACGCGGCCGAGGTCCTGGGCTCCGGTTATGGGGTCTCGGCGCCCGACACCGTCCCCTTCGCGCTGTGGTGCGCCGCGCGGCACCTGGACGACCTGGAGGGCGGCCTGTGGCACACCGTCGCCGGGCTCGGCGACATGGACACCACCTGTGCCATCGCCGGCGGGGTCATCGCCGCCCGGACGGGTGTCGCCTCGCTGCCGCCCGACTGGCGTGCGGCGTTGGAGCCGCTGCCGGACTGGGTCCCGGCGCCGTGCGGCGGACCGGCGTAGCGCCGCCGACCTGCGCGTTCTTGACGGACATCCGGACGCCGCCTAGGGTCGCGTTCTGGTAGACGTATGGAATTCACATATGTGAACGGGATGACGCGAGGGGTGGCGTGCAGTGACACAGCACAGGGACCTGACGATCACGGGGGTGCGTCTCACCCCCGTCCTCATCTCCGACCCGCCGCTGCTCAACACCCAAGGCGTGCACCAGCCCTACACCCCACGCCTGATCGTCGAGGTGACCACCGCGAGCGGGGTGAGCGGCGTCGGGGAGACCTACGGCGACACCCGCTACCTCGAACCCGCCCGGCAGCTGGCGGATGCCCTGCCGGGCTGCCGCGTCGACGACCTCAACAACCTGCCGTCGCTCGCGGCGCTGGTGTGCGCGCCCCCCGAGGGGACCTCCGACGCGGTGGACGCGGGCGGACTGCGCGGTGTCCAGACCGCCGACAAATTGCTGCTCTCGGTGGTCTCGGCCTTCGAGGTGGCCTGCCTGGACGCCCTCGGCAAGGTGCTCGGGCTGCCCGTGCACGCCCTGCTCGGCGGGAAGGTCCGCGACACCGTCGACTACAGCGCCTACCTCTTCTACCGCTGGGCCGGACACCCCGGCGGCCAGGGCGAGAAGGACGACTGGGACGCCGCGCTGGACCCGGCCGGGGTGGTGGCTCAGGCCCGCAGGCTGGTGCGCGAGCACGGCTTCACCTCGTTCAAGCTGAAGGGCGGGGTGTTCGCGCCGGAGGAGGAGATCGCCGCCGTACGGGCCCTGGCGGAGGCGTTCCCCGAGCAGCCGCTGCGGCTGGACCCCAACGGCGCCTGGTCGGTGGAGACCTCGCTGCACGTGGCGCGGGAGCTCGGCGACGTCCTGGAGTACCTGGAGGACCCGGCCACGGGCACCGCCCTGATGGCCGAGGTCTCCGCCGGCACCGACGTGCCGCTCGCCACCAACATGTGCGTGACGACCTTCCCCGAGATCGCCGAGGCCTTCGCCAAGGACGCGGTCCAGATCGTGCTCTCCGACCACCACTACTGGGGCGGGCTGCGCAACACCCGCGAACTGGCCACCATCTGCCGCACCTTCGGGGTCGGCCTGTCGATGCACTCCAACACCCACCTGGGCATCAGCCTGGCCGCCATGACCCATGTCGCCGCCACCGTGCCCGGGCTGCACCACGCCTGCGACTCGCACTACCCCTGGCAGACCGAGGACGTCATCACCCGCCGCCACGAGTTCCGCGGCGGCCGGCTGCCCGTCTCCGACGCCCCCGGCCTGGGGGTGGAAGTGGACCGTACGGCCCTGGACGCCCTGCACCGGCGCTGGCTGGACGACGACGGCACCTTCCACGAGCGCGACGACGCCGCCGCCATGCGCAAGGCCGAGCCCGGCTGGGTCGCCCGCCGCTGGTGACCCGGGCGGGCCTCAGGCCAGGCACTCCGGGATCCGGCCGCCGTTCAGCACGGCCATGTCGGTGATCACGGGCATCAGGTCCAGCGGCGAGCCGAGCGGCAGGCCGTCCAGCTCCGCGTACGCGCGGTGCAGGTTGGCGACCAGCCGCTCCGGCTCGCGCAGCGTCGCGAACTCGCCGAGGTCGGCCGCCCGCGCGACCTCCATCGGCGTCCGTCCCGCCTTGTGGCCCTCGGCCGCCAGTTCGGCCACGAAGCGCAGGTAGCCCTCGACGGTGGCGTAGACCGAGGGGTCGCAGATGCCGCCGTGCCCCGGCACGACGACCTCGGCGTCGAGCGAGCGCAGAACCTCCAGGGCACGCAGCGAGCCCTCCAGCGAGCCCATGGGGACGAACGGGGCGCCGCCGTTGAAGACCAGGTCGCCGGTGAAGACGACCTTGCGCCCCGGGAGCCAGACGATCGTGTCGCCGAGGGTGTGGGCCACCCCGGGGTGCAGGAGCTGGACCTCCTCCTCGCCGACGTGGAGGGTCAGCCGGTCCTCGTAGGTGACCGTCGCCGGGAGCACCGGCACCTCGCCGTACTCCACGTCCGGCCAGATCGCGTGGAGCTGGTGCCCGGCCGCGACCTGCTCGGTGACGCATGCGGAGTGCCCGACGATCCGGGCCCCCTCCGCGAAGACGGCGTTGCCGTAGGTGTGGTCACCGTGGTGGTGGGTGTTGACCACGTGCGCGGGCATCGGCGCGCCGGAGGCGAGGAGGGCCTCGCGCAGCAGCAGGGCACGGCGCTCGGTGGCCGCGGTGTCGACCAGCAGCGTCGTGTGCCCGTCGGTCACCCAGCCCGCGTTGTTGAGGCACCAGCCCCCGTCCGGCTGGACGTAGGCGTGGACCCCGGGAGCGACCTCCACGGTGAACGGGTGCTCGGTGTGCAGCTGTGACATATTGACGCCCTTCCCTGGTCAGACGCATGGAACGTATCAGGGAAGGGCGTCCGGACGGCGACGCGGGGGCGTCGCCTACAAGACGAGCGAGAGCAGCAGGACGAAGACGATGCCGACGACGGAGATCACGGTCTCCATGGCGGACCAGGACTTCAGGGTCTGCGGGACGTTCATCCCGAAGTACTCCTTCACCAGCCAGAAGCCCGCGTCGTTGACGTGCGAGAAGAACAGCGAGCCGGCGCCGACGGCGAGCACCAGCAGCGCGGCGTGCGTCGAGGTCATGCCCTCGGCCAGCGGCGCGACCAGACCCGCGGCGGAGATGGTAGCCACGGTGGCGGAGCCGGTGGCGACGCGGATCAGGACGGCGATCAGCCAGGCCAGCAGCAGCGGCGAGATGTTCCAGCCGTCCGACCAGTTCAGGATCATGTTGCCGATGCCGGCGTCGATGAGGGTCTGCTTGAAGCCGCCGCCCGCGCCGACGATCAGCAGGATGCCGGCGATCGGGCCGAGCGACTTCTCCACCGTCGTGGAGATCCGCTCCTTGGTGAAGCCGGCCGCCCGGCCCAGGGTGAACATGCCCAGGACCACGGCGGACAGCAGGGCGATCAGCGGCGAGCCGATGACGTCGAAGATCCGGAAGACCAGGCTGCCCTGGTCGTCGACGAGGACGTCCACCAGCGCCTTGCCGAGCATCAGCACCACCGGCAGCAGCATCGTGGCCACGGTGGCGGTGAAGCCCGGACGCTTCTCCAGGTCGTCCGAGGCCCGGGTGGGGGTGAGGTGCTGGGGCGGGGTGACCTTCACCCAGCGGTCGGCGAACCGCCCGAAGAGCGGGCCGGCTATCGCCACGGTGGGCAGCGCGACGAGCACGCCGAGCGCGAGGGTGGTGCCGAGGTCGGCGTGGATGGAGTCGATCGCGGCGAGCGGGCCGGGGTGCGGCGGCACCAGTCCGTGCATCACGGACAGACCCGCCAGTGCCGGGACGCCGATCCGGATCAGGGAGTGGTTGCCGCGCCGGGCCACCAGCAGCACGACCGGGATCAGCAGCACGATGCCGACCTCGAAGAAGAGCGGCAGCCCGATCAGGCCGGCGATCAGCGCCATCGCCCACGGCAGCCGCCGTTCGCTGGTCCTGGCGAGGATCGTGTCGACGATCTGGTCGGCGCCGCCGGAGTCGGCGAGCAGCTTGCCGAGGATCGCGCCGAGCGCGATGAGGACGCCCACGCCGGCGACGGTCGTGCCGAGGCCGGTGGTGAAGCTGGTGATGGTCTTGGCGAGGGGGGCGCCCGCGACGGCACCGAGGACACCGGTGCCGATGGTGAGGGCGAGGAAGGCGTGCATCTTCCAGCGGGTGATCAGCAGGACGATCACCGCGATGCCGGCGAGCGCGGCGAGGGCGAGCTGGGTGTCGCCCGCGCTGGTGATCGGCTCCGTCGCCGCCGGCGCCGCGGCCAGCAACTCGGCGCTGAGTGCAGACACGTTCTACTCCGTGGGGGGAGAGGGGGTGGGGGGAAGGGGAGGACGGATGGTCGGGAGGGGGTTCAGCGGGGGAGGGCGGCCAGGGCGCGCTCGGTGATCTGCTGGGGACCGCCGTCGACCGGGACGACGGCACCGGCCTCACCGGGCTCCAGTGGTTCGAGCGTCGCGAACTGGGAGTGCAGCAGGCCCGCGGGCATGAAGTGCTCCATCCGCGCCGCCAGGCGCGCGGAGATCAGCTCCTCGGACCCGTCGAGGTGGAGGAAGAACAGCCCGGGGGTGTCCCGGCGCAGCCGGTCGCGGTAGCGGCGCCGCAGCGCCGAGCAGCTGACCACGCCGCCGCGGTCGCCGCGCTCGACGATCCACGCCGCGATGGCGTCCAGCCAGGGCGCCCGGTCCTCGTCGTCCAGCGGGTGCCCGGCCGACATCTTGGCGATGTTGGCGGGCGGGTGGAAGTCGTCCGCCTCGGCGTAGGGGACGCCCAGCCGCTCGGCGAGCAGCCCCCCGACGGTGGACTTGCCGGAACCGGACACGCCCATCACCACCACCAGGGGGCGGTGCGGGCCTTCCGGGCCTGCCTCGGTCATCACAGGTACCTCCTCGTCCGCATGACCGCCCCAGGAAACGCCATAGGTACTACTTATTCAAGTGCCTGAGATGAAATCGTCATACGAAGGAATCCCCGCATAGGCTGTCGCCCATGGATCGGCACGGAGAGCACGGCGGCCTGCACGCCCGTGTGCTGGCGGAACTCGGCCCCGCCATCGCCTCGGGCGCGTACCCGCCCGGCACCGTGCTGCGCATCGACGAGCTGGAGCGGCAGTACGGCGTCTCCCGCACCGTCGTCCGCGAGGCCGTACGCGTCCTGGAGGCCATGCACCTCGTCGAGTCGCGGCGCCGGGTCGGCATCACGGTGCGCCGCACCGAGGAGTGGAACGTCTTCGACCCGGCCGTCATCCGCTGGCGCCTCGCCGGCGCGGACCGGCCCCGGCAGTTGCGCTCGCTCACCATGCTGCGCACCGCCGTGGAGCCCGTCGCCGCCGCTCTGGCGGCGGCCGCCGCGAGCCCGGAGCAGTGCCGCGAACTGACCGTCCTCGCCGCCGAGATGGCCGCGGCCGGACGGGCCGCCGACCTCGCCGAGTACCTGGTGCACGACGTGGCCTTCCACCGCGTGATGCTCACCGCGTCCGGCAACGAGATGTTCGCCCGCCTCGGCGACGTCGTCGCGGAGGTGCTCACCGGGCGCACCGAGCACCACGTCATGTTCAGCGCCCCCGACCCCGAGGCGGTCACCCTCCACGTCCGGGTGGCCGAGGCCGTCCGCGCCCGCGACGCGCGGTCCGCGGAGCGCCTGATGCGCGAGATCTGCCTCGGCGCGCTGCGCGAACTGGACGTCCTGGCCCCCTGACCGCACGGGGTCAGCCGGTGGGCCCGGCGTGGCGGAGGATCGCGTCCACGGTCTCCTCCGGGGTCTGGCGGGAGGTGTCCAGCCAGAGGCCGATCCGAGGGGTGCCCGCGCGCAGGGCGCGGTCGAGGTCAGCGGGTGTCCATGCGCCGTAGGCCCGTTTGGCCCGGCCGGCCTCGCGGGCGGCGATCGCCTCGGGGGAGGGGACGAGGACCACGACGTGCAGCGGCCGGGTGCGCAACAGGGCTATCGTGCGCGGCAGTTCGTCGCCGAGGATGACGTCCTGCAGGACGGGGGTGAACCCTGACGCCGCGTACGCGTCCGCGCTCGCCGCCGCCAGGGAGTGACGCAGCCGCAGTTGCCGCAGCGCCTCCTCGGTCAGGCCCGCGACGTCCCCCGAGCCGTCGCCGGGCAGCGCCTCGGCCCGCCCGCCGACGATCATCCGCCGGAACGCGTCGCCCCGGACGTGCGCCGAGCGGGGCAGTCGCTCGGCCAGTGCCTGCGCCACGGTCGACTTCCCCGCCGCGGGGATCCCGGTGATCAGGAACATCGCTCGCACCTCACCGCTCTGCTCTTTCCGTCACCCCGCCGGACGCCGCGTGACGCCCAGGGCGACTCTATGTTCGAGACACGTCAAGCGGAACGTTTCGGCGGACCGAAAACCAGGTGACCGGCGGAGATGGGGGTGGTGCACTGGGGATCATGACCACCGCGCCGGCCGCCCCGCCGCCCCAGCCGTACCGCTGGGTGCTGACGCGCGCCCGCGACGGTGCGCCGCCGGACCGGCTCGGCACCCTGACCGAGGGCGCCGCGCGCCCCCGCCTGTGGTACCTCCCCGAACTGGCCGCGTGCACGGGGAAGGTGCTCGCCCGCATGGGCGGCGCCGACCTGTGCTTCGTCGGCCGCTCCCTGGACAGCATGTACGACCTGCTGACCGGCGCCTTCGAAGGCTCGTCCCGGGAAGGGCGGTTGCTGCGCCTGCCACTGTCGTTGCGCCTGAGCCCGGTTCCGGCGCCCGCCCACACGGCCCGCCTGCGCGAGCACCTCGCCTGCGCCGGGCTCGCGCCGCACGCCCTGGCCCGCCGCACCCGGCCGGTGGCACTGGTCGACCTGGTCTCCGAGGGCGGCACCTACGACACGCTCTTCGCCGCCCTCGCCGACTGGGTGCGCGAGAGCCGCGAGCCGTGGCCGGTGATCCGGCGCAAGCTGCGCTTCGTCGGGGTGACGGCCCGCCGGCGGACCAGCCCCCACACCTGGCGCTGGCAGCAGCACACGGCGGGCGGCTGGGCCCGGGCCCTGCCGGCCGGGCACGTCGTCGGGGTGTCCCTTGACCCCTGGGTGTGGTCGTACCTCGGGAACGAGCAGGCCAAGCTGCAGCCCTCCTTCCCGCCGCCGCGCTGGTTCGACGCGTACGCCGCGGACCCCTGGCACGGACCGGACCTCCCGGCGGCGCTGGCCGAATCGCTGGCCCTGGTCCAGGCGGGGCGCGGACGCCCGGTGCGCGAGGAACTGGTGCGGGTGATCGCGGGGGAACCCGGTTACGCGGACCGCGAGGTCCGCGCCCTCGTCGCCCCACTGCGCGGCCTGAAGCCGCCCCGCTCCCGTCCTCGTGCCGGTTCCCGCGCCCGGCCCGGCCGGCGCCGGGCCTGAGGCCTAGCGGTCCTTGCCGCGTGCCTCCATGACCGGGCGGAGCCGCTCCAGCAGTGCGTAGAGGGCCGCCTGCTCCGCCGCGTCCAGGGTGTCCAGCGCCCCGTGGGTGGCCTGCATCTCGTCGCGGACGCGGCGGATGGTCTCGCGCCCGAGATCGGTGGCCACGACGTTCTTGACCCGGCGGTCGCTGGCGCTCACCTCGCGGCGGACGAAGCCGTGCGCCTCGAGACGGTCGACGATGCCGGTGACGTTGGACGCGTCGCACACCAGCCGCTCGGCCAGGCCGCGCATGGGCACCGGGCCGCCCAGCTGGGCGAGCACCTTGGCCTGCATGGAGGTCAGCCCGTGCCGGGCGGCCGCGGCGGCGAAGTCCTGCCATTGGGCGGTGCCGATGGCGGCGAGCAGCTCCAGCAGCTCGATCTTGGTGGGCTGCGCGGTCGTCGCGGCGGTCGGGGCGCTCATGTCTGCGAGTGTACTCAAAAGCTTGAAATGGTAAATCATTAGCTTGACGTCTTCAAGCGTCGGCCCACGGGCGGGCCGCCCCCCGCCGGGACGTGCACGCCCTCAGCGGGGCGTGAGGAAGACCAGCAGCGCGCCCGCGACGGCCAGGACCAGGACGCTCAGCACAGCCCGGGCCGCCGTCCCCGGCGTCATCGCGGCGGGCCGCGCGGAGCCCAGGGCGGCGATCCGCCGCTGGGCGGTGACGGTGAACGCCAGCCACACCAGGGTGCACAGCGAGAGCCCCAGCAGTCCGGCCGGCGGCGCCCCGTGCAGCACCGCCTCGCGTCCGGCCAGCAGCGCCGCCACCGCGAAGGCCAGCGTGGTGCGCCGCCAGGCCAGCCGGGTCCGCTCGGGCTGCAGGCCCGGGTCCCGCGGGGTGTCGCCGCCAGGGGCGGTCATCAGCCCGCCCACCCCAGCGTCACCGTGAGCAGCATCGCCACGGCCACCAGGGCCACCAGCACCGCCAGCAGGGCGGGGAAGCGCGAGACGGGCAGGTCCTCCCCGCGCCGCATCGCCCGCTCGCAGCGCACCCAGTGGTTCACCGCGCGGACCGCGCACATCGCGCCGCCGACCACCAGCACCACCGCGAGTGTCACCCGGACCGGCCGGCGCAGGTCCCGCAGGAACTGGTCGACCACGAAGCCGCCGCCCACCAGCGCGAGCGCGGTGCGCAGCCAGGCGAGGAAGGTCCGCTCGTTGGCCAGCGAGAAGCGGTAGTCCGGGGTCGTCCCCTCGGTCCCTACCCGTGCCGGGGCGAACCAGAGGGCGACCGCCCCGGCCGCGGCCCGCACATGCTTGATCACGGCCCCACAGTACCGAGCGCCATCGCGGTGGGCGCGTCCTGGGACGGGCCTCCGGCCGCCGTAGTGTATCAACTGATCCAGAAATGGTACGCTCGCGCCATGGCGCGCACCAGGGAGTTCGACATCGACCAGGCCCTCGACCGTGCCATGGACCTGTTCTGGCGCCGCGGCTACGCGGCGACGTCGCTCCAGGACCTGCTGGCCGAGCTCTCCATCGGCAGCGGCAGCCTCTACGCCGCCTTCGGCTCCAAGGACAAGCTCTACGCCCGCGCCCTGGAGCGCTACTGCTCCCGGTACGCCGGCGGGCTCGTCGAACTGCTCGAGAACGCGGACGAGGTCCGCCCCGCCGTCCGCACCGCGCTGGAGCAGATGGTCGAGGCCGACCTGGAGGACCCCGAACGGGGCTGTCTGCTGGTCAACGCCGCCACCGAGCGCGGCGACGACCCCGACACCGTCGACCGTGTCACCGTCACCATGCGCCTGCTGGAGTCCGCCCTCGCGGCGGCGCTGGAGAAGGCGAAGGCCCGGGGGGAGCTGTCCGCCGACAAGGACCCGGTGGAACTGGCCCGTTTCCTCACCACCTTCGTCCAGGGCCTGCGCGTCGTGGGCCGGGCCCGCCTCGGCCGGGCCTTCGTTGAGGACGCCGTCGGGACCGCCCTGCGCTCCCTGGACTGAACGCTCCGGACCCGCCCGGAACCGGGGCGGCGCCCGGCGGTGTCCCCCTCACCATGGGACCGATCGTCACTGGCGTCCGCCGGCTCGTGCTCTTCGGCTGGACGGAGGCACGCTGCTGCGCCTTCGCCGTCGCGCTGATGGCGGGCGTGGCCGGCTCGCGGCTGCTGCCGCCGCTGCCCGTCGCCCGCTACGACCTGCTGCTCTGCTACGGGGTGGCGCTCAGCGCGCTGTTCTGGGCCTGCGGCTGGGAGCGCGGCCGTGACGTCGCCGTCATCGCGGTGTGCCACGCCGTCGGGCTGCTCTTCGAACTCGTCAAGGTGCACCTGGGCTCCTGGAGCTACCCCGAACCCGCGCTCACCAAGTTCGGCGGCGTCCCGCTGTACGGGGGCTTCCTCTACGCCGCCGTCGGCAGCTACGTGTGCGCGGCCTGGCGGCTGTTCGAGCTGGGCCTGACCGGCTACCGCCGCCGCGCCATGACGATCCTGGCCGCGGCGGTCTACCTCAACTTCTTCACCCACCACTGGCTGCCGGACGCGCGGTGGCTGCTGGCCGTCCTGCTGCTCTGGACGACGGCGGGCACCTGGGTGCACTTCACGGTCGACGGGGTGCGCCTGCGGATGCCGCTGGCGCTCTCCTTCGTCCTCATCGGCTTCTTCCTCTGGGTCGCGGAGAACGCCGCCACCTACGTCGGCGCCTGGCGCTACCCCGACCAGGAGCACGGCTGGGTGCCGGTGTCCCTCGCCAAGTTCGGCGCCTGGGCGCTGCTGATCAGCGTCACCTTCGTCGTCGCCAGTCGCGCAGTCGGTGCCAGGCCTCCAGGCCGTCGGGCACCCATTCCCGCTCCGGCAGGAGGCGTTCCAGTTCCTCCTCCGTCACGAAGTCGTACCAGGCGACCTCCTCGGCCTGCGGTACGACCGGCGGATCGCAGCGCACCTCGTACACCCGGGACCACCAGGTGTGACCCGCCGCCGCCCCCGTCCCCTCGTACAGGAAGCTGAACAGCGGCGTCGGACGCGGCAGACCGCAGACCCCCAGCTCCTCCTCCGCCTCGCGCAGCGCCGCGTCGTCGTACTCCTCGCCCGCGCCCACCACACCGCCGACGAACATGTCGTGGAGGGAGGGGAAGACCAGCTTCTCCGCGGTGCGGCGGTGCACGAACACGCGCCCCTCGCCGTCCCTGGCCAGGACGAAGACGCAGCGGTGCCGCAGGCCGCGCGCGGTGGCCTCGCCGCGCGTCGCCCGGCCGACCACGCGGTCCTGCTCGTCCACGATGTCCAGCAGCTCGTCCGCCGAGCGCGGAGCGTCCGCCATGGTGCCTCCCGTCCTTCGCCGTGCCCGTGGGCCGGGTACGCGCCCCCATGATCGGCCCCGGGGCGGGTTCCGGCCAAGCTCCCCGGCCCGGGCCCCGGCGCCGTCGTACGCGCGCAGAATCGGGGTCATGACGACCGCTCACACGAAGGTGCCGGGCCCGGCGGGGGTGCCGCTGCTCGGGTCGATGTTCGACCTGCTGCGCGAGCCCCTCGACACCTACGAGCGCGCGCGGCGCGACCACGGGGACCTCGTCCGCTTCAGCGCCGGCCCACCGGGGCTGCGCGCCGAGGTGCACGCGGTGTTCTCACCCGAGGGCGCCCAGCAGGTGCTGGCGACCGAAGCGGCCGGCTTCCGCAAGGACAGCCCGTTCTACGAGGAGGTCCGGCAGTCCTTCGGTAACGGGCTCCTCACCAGCCAGGACGCCGACTACCAGCGGCAGCGCAGGCTGCTGCAGCCGCTGTTCACCCCGCGCCGCGTCGACGGCTACGCGAGCGCCGTCACCGCCGAGGCCGCCGCCCTCGTCGCCGACTGGCACCACGCGCCCGACGGCACCGTCGACGTCCTGGAGGAGATGCACGGCCTCACCCTCCGCACGATCGCCCGCGTCCTGTTCGGCGGCGCGATCGAGCCGGCCGTCGACACCGTCCGCCGCCGCATGCCGGTCGTCAACGACTACGTCCGGCGGCGCGGCTTCGCCCCGGTGCGGACCCCCCGCCACTGGCCGACCCCCGGCAACCGGAGGGCGGCGGCCGCCACCGCCGAGCTGTACGCGGTCTGCGACGCGATCATCGAGCGCCGCCGCGCGGAGGGCGGTGACGGCCAGGACCTGCTCTCCCTGCTCGCCTCGGCCCGGGACGAGGACGGACGTCCCCTCGACCCCGCCGAGATCCGCGACCAGGTGCTGATCTTCCTCCTCGCCGGCCACGAGACGACCGCCACCTCGCTCGCCTTCGCCCTGCACCTGCTCGCCCGTCACCCCGAGGCACAGGCCCGGGCCCGGGAGGAGATCGACCGCGTCCTCGGTGGACGCGTCCCGGCGGCCGCGGACCTCGACGCCCTGCCGTACCTCACGGCGGTCCTCAAGGAGGCCATGCGCCTGTACCCGGCCGCGCCCGTCATCGGCCGCCGCTCGGTCGCCGCCACCCGCGTCGGCGGCCACCTCGTCCCGGCCGGCGCGGACGTCATCGTCGTCCCCTGGGTGATCCACCGCCACCCCGGCCACTGGCCGGAGCCCGGGCGCTTCGACCCCGGCCGCTTCACCCCGCAGGCGGAGGCCACCCGCCACCGCTACGCCTGGCTCCCCTTCGGCGGCGGCCCCCGCGCCTGCATCGGCAGGCACTTCTCCCTGCTGGAGTCCGTGCTCGCCCTCGCCGTGCTGCTGCGCGGCCACGAACTCACCGCCGTCGACCACGACGTCCCCCTCGGCGCCGGCATCACCCTCCAGGCCCGCGGACCGGCCCGCTGCCGCCTCACGCCCCGCGCGGGGGTGTGACCGGCGGGCCGCCGGACCGCGCCCCGGACCCCGGGGCCGGTCCGCCGGAACCCTTCATCCGCGCACGCCCGGGCCGGTAGCGTGCCGCACGCGGGCGCCGCCGCTCCGTTCGCGCCGCGACGAGGCGTGTGCGAGCGTGGCCGGAGGCGTATCCGCACACGCCGCGGGTAGGGAAACGGGCCCCGAACGGTCCTACGGGAGGCGAGTGATGAAGCGACCCAGGATCCTGGTCGTCGGCGGCGGCTTCGCGGGCATGGAGTGCGTGCACCGGCTGGAGCGGCGGCTGACCCAGGACGAGGCCGAGATCACCCTGGTCACGCCCTGGAGCCACCAGCTCTACCTGCCCCTGCTCCCGCATGTCGCCGCCGGCGTGCTCACCCCCCAGGCGGTCGCCGTCCCGCTGCGCCGCATGGTGCACCGCAGCGAGGTCATACCCGGGCGGGCGATCGGGGTCGACCCGGCCGCCAAGGCCGTCGTCATCAAGAAGATCACCGACGAGGAGCTCGTCAGGGAGTACGACTACCTCGTGCTGGCCCCCGGAAGCGTGACCCGCACCTTCGACATCCCCGGCCTCAGCGAGTACGGCCGCGGCATGAAGACCCTGGCCGAGGCGGCGTACATCCGCGACCACGTCATCGCCCAGCTGGACCTGGCGTCCGCCACCACGGACCAGGCCGAGCGTGAGTCGCGGCTGCAGTTCGTCGTCGTCGGCGGCGGCTACGCGGGCACCGAGACGGCGGCGGTCCTGCAGCGGCTGACCACGGCGGCGGCCAAGCGCTACCCGCGCCTCGATCCGGCCCTCATCAAGTGGCACCTGATCGACATCGCGCCCCGCCTGATGCCAGAACTCGGCGAGAAGCTCGGCCTGAAGGCGCTGCAGATCGTCAGCGAGCGCGGGGTCGAGGTCTCGCTCGGCGTGTCCGTCGCCGCGGTCACCCCCGACACCGTGACCTTCACCGACGGACGCAAGCTGCCCTGCCGCACCCTCATCTGGACCGCCGGCGTCGTCTCCAGCCCCCTGGTGGCCACGCTGGGCACCGAGACCGTCAAGGGCAGGCTCGTCACCGACCCCGAGATGTGCATCCCCGGTGCCGACGGGGTCTTCGCCCTCGGTGACTCGGCCGCCGTCCCCGACCTCGACGTGGGCGGTGGCGCGGTCTGCCCGCCCACCGCCCAGCACGCCATGCGGCAGGGCAAGGCCGTCGCCGAGAACGTCGTCGCGGCACTGCGCGGCCGCCCCCTTCAGCCGTACCGGCACAAGGACCTCGGGCTCGTCGTCGACCTCGGCGGGGTCGAGGCGGTCTCCAAGCCGCTCGGCATCCCGCTCAGCGGCCTCCCCGCGCAGGTCGTCGCCCGCGGCTACCACCTCGGTGCGCTGCGCACCTTCCCCGCGCGCTTCCGTGCCGCCGCGGGCTGGTTCCTCAACGCCGTCGCCGGGGACGACTTCGTCCGCACCGGCTTCCAGGCCCGCAGGCCGGCCGCGCTGAAGGACTTCGAGGTCACCGACATCTACCTCTCGCCGGAGGAGATCCGCCGCCACGTCGAGTCGCTGCGCGCGACGGCCGCCTGACCGCCCCACACGTGCACCACCCCCACCCACATCTCGAACGCCCACATCTCGAACGCCCACATCTGAACACCGACACCGCCGACGGCGAGGGACATGACCCAGCGACGTGAGACCCTGCGCATCGCCAACTGCTCCGGCTTCTACGGCGACCGCCTGTCGGCCGCCCGCGAGATGGTCGAGGGCGGCCCGATCGACGTACTGACCGGCGACTACCTCGCCGAGCTGACGATGCTGCTGCTCTGGAAGGCCCGGCAGCGCGACCCCGAGGCCGGCTACGCCCTGTCCTTCCTGGCCCAGATGGGCGACGTCCTCGCCACCTGCCTGGACCGCGGCATCAAGATCGTCGTCAACGCGGGCGGGCTCAACCCCGCAGGTCTCGCCGGAAAACTCCGCGAACTGGCCGCTCTGGCAGGGCTGAGCCCCTCCGTCGCCCACCTGGAGGGCGACGACCTGCTCGACCGGCTGCCCGGACTCCAGCAGGAGGGCCATCCGTTCGCCCACCTGGCCACCGGACTCCCGCTCGCCGACGCGGACGTGCGCCCGCTCACCGCCAACGCCTACCTCGGCGCCTGGGGCATCACCGAGGCGCTGCGCGCCGGGGCGGACGTCGTCATCTGCGGCCGCGTCACCGACGCCTCCCTGGTGGTCGGACCCGCCGCCTGGGCCTTCGACTGGGCCACCGACGACTGGGACCGGCTCGCCGGCGCGGTCACCGCCGGGCACATCATCGAGTGCGGGGCCCAGGCCACCGGCGGCAACTACTCCTTCTTCACCGAGGTCGAACGGCCCGTGCGCCCCGGTTTCCCCCTCGCCGAGCTGCGGCCCGACGGCTCCAGCGTCATCACCAAGCACGCGGGCACCGGGGGCGCGGTCACCGTCGACACGGTCACCGCCCAGTTGCTGTACGAGATCGACCGCCCCGCCTACCTCAACCCCGACGTCGTCACCCGCTTCGACACCGTGACCCTGGAACAGGAGGGTCCCGACCGGGTCCTGGTCTCCGGCGCCCGCGGCGAACCCGCCCCCGACACCCTCAAGGTGTGCCTCAACCACCATGGCGGCTACCGCAACACGGCCACCTTCGTGCTCACCGGCCCCGACATCGAGGCCAAGGTCCGGTTCGCCGAGGCGTCCCTGCTCGACGCGACCGGCGGCCCGTCCGGCTTCGAGACGTACGACGTCCGCACCGAACCCACCGCCACCGGCGCCCGGCTCACCCTCACCGTCAAGGACCCCGACAAGGACAAGGTCGGCCGCTCCCTGTTCGGCGCCGTCGTCGGCACGGGCCTGTCCACCGCGCCCGGGCTGCACATGGAGCACTTCTCGCCCAGGCCCACCGAGTACGGCGTCCACTGGCCGGCCCTCGTCCCCGCCGCCCTCGTCCATCCCGAGGTCGTGCTGCAGGACGGCACCCGCGTCCCCGTGCCGCGCCCGCCCGTCACGTCGGTACGCGTCCCCGCGCAGCCCCCGGCCCCGCCCGCCCGGCCGGCCGAGGGCCGCACCGTGCGCGCCCCGCTGGGCCTGCTCGTCGGCGCCCGCTCCGGCGACAAGGGCGGCGACGCCAACGTCGGCCTGTGGGCCCGCGACGACGCCGCCTACGGCTGGCTGCGCGACTGGCTGGACGTCGAACGGCTGCGCGCCCTGCTCCCGGAGACCGCCAAACTCGCCGTCAGCCGCTACGAGCTGCCCAACCTGCGCGCCCTGAACTTCGTCGTCCACGGCCTGCTCGGCGACGGCGTCGCCGCCTCCACCCGCCCCGACCCGCAGGCCAAGGGGCTCGGCGAGTACCTGCGCGGGCTGGAGGCCGACATCCCCGCGGTGCTCGTACCCGGGCAGCGCCGCGAGGCATGATCGCGCCATGAGCAACCTCGACCTCCATCCCGCGCCCGCCACGTGCGGCGGGCGTGAGGACGTGTCCGCGAAGCCCGTCCACGACCTGCTCACCGGACGCCTCGTGCCGCTCGGCGAGAGCAGCGTCGTACGCCGTCTGCTGCCCAACCTCGGCCGCCGCATGGTCGGCGCCTGGTGCTTCGTCGACCACTACGGTCCCGACGACGTCGCCGACCAGCCCGGCATGCAGGTGCCCCCGCACCCGCACATCGGGCTGCAGACCGTCAGCTGGCTCCACGAGGGCGAGGTGCTGCACCGCGACACCCTCGGCAGCCTGCAGACCGTACGGCCGAGGGAACTGGGCCTGATGACCTCGGGCCGGGGCATCGCCCACTCGGAGGAGTCCCCGCGCGAGCACGCCCGCCTCCTGCACGGCGCCCAATTGTGGGTCGCCCTCCCGGACGCGGCCCGGCACCGCGAGCCCGCCTTCGAGCACCACGCCGACCTGCCGGTGCTGAACGGCGGCCAAGGGCTCACCGCCACGGTGATCCTCGGCGAGGTGGACGGCGCGGCCTCGCCCGGCACCGTGCACACGCCCCTCGTCGGCGCCGACCTCGCCCTCGCCGCGGGCACCGACGTGACGCTGCCGCTGGAGCGGGACTTCGAGTACGCGGTGCTGTCGATGTCCGGCCGGGCCGACGTCGACGGGGTGCCCGTCGAGGCCGGCTCGATGCTCTACCTGGGCTGCGGCCGCACCGGACTGCCCCTGCGCGCGGACACCGACGCGGGCCTGATGCTGCTCGGGGGCGAGCCGTTCGAGGAGAAGCTCGTCATGTGGTGGAACTTCGTCGCCCACGACGGCGAGGAGATCGCCCGTGCCCGCGAGGAGTGGAACTCCGGCAGCGCCTTCGGCACCGTGCACGGCTACGACGGCGACCGCCTCCTCGCCCCGGAGCTCCCCGCGACCCCCCTCAAGCCCCGCGGCCGCGAACGCTGACCGCCGCGCGGCCAGCCGGTTCCGTCTGCGCGGCGGTGGCCGCCTCGACCGCCTTGGAGGGACCGGCGACGGGTCAGCGCTGGGCCGACCGCATGCACTGCGTCCATTGGGGTCTCCCTGGCCGGTTGCATGGGCCGCGCGGAGGCGTGCGGTCGCGTGAACTCGCCAGCCAGGGCAGGCCTCCTGGGCGGCGTCCGGATTCTCGAGGTCCGCGCGCGGGGGCGGCGGACGCCCGCTGGGCGCTGACCGGCCGTGAGGGCCCGCGGCCGCCGACGCGTGTGCGCTTCGCGAACTCGCTCACCGTCTCGGCGTCCTGGAGTGCCCTGCTCGCCGGTCCCCCGCTCGCTGCGGCGGGCGTACTCCGGGTACTGACCGGCCGCGAGGGGCCCGCGGTCCTCTGCGGCGCCGTCGCGGCCTCCGCGGAGGCGCTGCGCCGCGCCGTCGCCGTGTGCGGTTCCAAGGGTCCCCCCGAGGCATGCGCGAACTCGCCCACCGGGCCGGTCTCCTGGGCGCGCCCGGTTCGCGGTGGCGTCGCCGCGCCGACAGGGACGTGCCGACCTTGCGGACTGCGCGGCTGTGGCCGCCTCGACCCTCGTGGAGGGCCGGTGCTCCCGCGCAGGGCGCGGGCGCGTCGTGCCGCTCCGTCGCGGAGACCTGAGGCCCCTGGCGTCCCCCTCGCGATCGGTGCGGCCGTGGTACTGCGCCGCACGGCCGGCCCGGCGGGCTCCGTGGGTCCCGCCGAGGCGTGCGTGTCACGCGAACGCGCCTGCCGCGCGGCCTTCCGGGACGGCTCCCCGCCGCGGCGCGGGGCGGGGGTGCCTCCTGGCATTTCCCGGGCACGGGGCCCGAGACGCCGGGCGGCGGTTCGCCGCGTGGCGGGTCCGGCCGACTCGGAGGACCCTGCGGACGCGTACGCGCCGCGCGAACTCGCCCACCGCCCGGCCTTCCCAGGCGCCGTCCGGGCCGTCACGTCCGCGAGGCGCCGGGGGTCCCGTGCCGCCCGGCGGACCGGGCCGTCCGCCGGCAAGCGCCCGCGCCGTCAGACGCGGAAGACCGCCCCGACGAACTCCGTCAGCAACCGTTCCTTGAGCGGTACGGGCAGTACGTCGAGCAGCGCCAGTACCGGGGCCATGCGGCGTGGCAGCCCGGTGCCGTCGCCCATGCCGGCGAAGGCCAGTACCGCCTCCACCTCCTCCGGCCCGAGGGTGGCCGGGTCGAGTTCCGCAGCGAACTGCGCGACCGCCGGGTCCACCGTCACCGGGTCCAGGGCGCGGGCCGCCTTCAACGCCGCGTCCAGGTCGGTGAGGAGCGCGTCCACCAGACCCGCCGCCGCGGGGGTCAGGGTCAGGTGCAGATTGGGCGGCAGCCCGTCGAAGGACAGTTGCGGCTGCAGGTACCAGCCGCGTTCGCGCATCTCGTCGGCGAGGTGGAGCAGCAGGCTCAGGTCCGGCGTGCCGTCGGCGCCGAGCAGCGTGAACGCGACGAGCCCGGCCTGGGGATCGCCCAGCACCCGCACGCCCTCGACGGCGCGCAGCCCCGGCAGCAGCCGGTCGGCGGCCGCGGCGGTGCGCTCGGCAAGCGCGCGGTAGCCGTCCTCGCCGATGTGCCGCTGCACGGCCCACGCCTGGGCCAGCAGCCCGGCCGACTTGGTGCCCTGCACGGTGGGGTTGACCACGGGGTAGCCCGGCCAGCCCGCGTGCGCGAAGTACTGGTGGCGGCGCAGTTCGGCGTCCCGGTAGAGCACCACGGAGGCGCCCTTGTCGGCGTAGCCGTACTTGTGCAGGTCCACCGAGAGCGAGGTCACCCCGGGCACCGACAGGTCGAAGGCCGGCACGTCCCGCCCGGCGCGCCGCAGGTAGGGCAGCAGCCAGCCGCCGATGCACGCGTCGACGTGGCAGAGCACGCCGCGGCCGGCCGCCGCGGCGGCGATCTCCGCGACCGGGTCGACCACTCCGTGGGCGTACGAGGGCGCCGAGGCCACCACCAGCGCCGTGCGGTCGGTGATCGCGGCCGCCACGGCCGCCGCGTCGGCCCGCAGCGTGTCCCGGTCCACCGGCACCACCACGGTCTCCAGACCGAGGTAGGCGGCGGCCTTGTGGAAGGCGGCGTGCGCGGTGGAGGGCAGGACCAGCTGCGGCGCGGTCACCGCGCGCACCGCGCGGGCGTGGTCCCGGGCGGTCTTCACGGCCAGAAGGATCGACTCGGTGCCGCCGCTGGTGAAGGTGCCCTGGGCGCCGGGCGTGCCCAGCAGGGCCACGGCGGCGGCGATCAGGTCGTTCTCCAGCCGGGCGACGCTGGGGAAGACCGTCATGTCCAGCCCGTTGACGGTGGCGAACGCCGCGTACGCCGAGGCGGCCAGCTCGTCCACGCCGGACAGCCCGGAGTCGTAGACGTACGCGAAGGTGCGGCCGCCGCGGGTGGGGGCGTCGTCCGCGCACAGCTCACGCAGCTGCGCCAGCACCTCGCCGGCGGGGCGGCCCTGGGGGAGGGCGGGGGAGGGAACGGGCTCAGTGGGCATGGTCGTCGGTGTCCTCGGGCGGGTCGGTGCGGTCGGGGGTCTGCGGGGCCGGGCCGGAGTCCACGGGGTCGTCCCGGTAGCGGTGGAGCAGCCACAGGCTCGCGGCGGCGAGCACCGCGGGCAGCACGCTCATGCCGGCGGTGATGCCGGTCAGGGCCGAGTCCGGCTGGTCGACGTGGTGCGCGGCGTCCGAGGAACGGAACCCGCTCACCGCCAGCACCAGCGCGAAGGCCCCGGCGCCCAGCGCGAACGCCAGCGTCTCGGCGGCCGTCCACAGCCCGGTGAAGGTGGCCGCCCTGCGCCGCCCGGTGCGGACCGCGTCCGCGGCCAGGGTGTCGGCGAGCATCGTCAGCGGCAGCAACTGCAGCCCCGCGTAGGCGATCCCGACGGCGGCGACCGCCGGGTAGCCGAGCCCCGGCCCCGCGTACGGGGTCAGGGCCAGCAGGGCGGCACCGGCCACGAAGAGCAGCGAGGCGCACCACTGCGCGTACGTCACGCCGCGCACCCGGGCCAGCCGGTTCCACAACGGCATCACCAGCACCAGCGGGCCGATCATGCAGACGAACAGCGGGGTGACGGCCCCCGCCGAGCCCAGGGTGTACGTGGCGAAGTACTGGACCCCGGCCAGCATGATCCCCACGGCGAGCGCCTGCAGCGTCCACATGCCCACCAGGAACAGGAACGGCCGGTTGTCGCGGGCCGCCGCCAACTGTGCCCACAGCGAAGCCTCCGACTCGCTGCGGGCGACCGACGGCGCGTGCCGGGTGAAGCGCCAGGCGCCGAGCATCCCCACCAGCAGAAGGACCGCCACGACCGCCCCCATCAGCCGGTAGCTCGCGGGCGTGTCGCCGTATCCGTGGGCGACCGCGGGGGCCAGCGCGCCCGACAACAGGATCGCCACCCCGAGGAACGCCACGCGCCAGCCCAGCACCCGGGCGCGCTCGCCGGCGTCGTCCGTCATCTCGGCGGGCATGGTCACGTACGGCACCTGGAAGACGGCGTAGGCGGTGGCGGCCAGCAGGAAGAGCACCGCCACGTAGCCCGCGGCGGCGGCCCCGCGCAGCGGCGGCGCCGCGAAGACCAGCGCGAACAGCGGCGGCAGCGTGAGCGCCCCGGCCAGCAGGAACGGCCGCCGGGAGCCGCCCTGGAGCCGGCTGCGGTCGGCGGCCGCGCCCACCAGGGGGTTGACCAGCACGTCCCACGCCTTGGGGAGGAAGACGGCCGCGCCCGCCACGGCCGCCGGGACGGCCAGCACATTGGTGAGGTAGTAGAGCAGGATCAGGCCCGGCACCGTGCCGAAGGTGCCGGTGCCCAGCGATCCCAGGCCGTAGCCGATCCGCACCTGCCGGGGCAGCGGCGGGGCGGACGCTCGGCCGGCGTCCTCGGCGGGTGCGGAGGGCAGCGTCTCGGACATGGCTCCCCTGCGGGTCCGGGTCGACTCGGGGCGGCGTACGTGACGGCGTGGCGTACGCGACGGCGCGGCGTGCCGTGGCCGGACGCCGCGCCGTCAGGCGTAGGAGATCACGCCGACCCGGGACTCGGACAGACCCCTGAACAGGTCAGTTCACGAAAAGGGCCGGTCCCGCCACCACCCGGCCCGCGACCTCGCCGAAGCCGATCCGGGTGCCGTCCGGCCCCGGGGCGGTCGCCGAGATGACGAGCTCGTCGCCGTCCTCCAGGAACGTCCGCTTCGTGCCGTCCGTCAGCACCAGCGGCTCCTCGCCGTTCCACGTCAGCTCGATCAGCGCGCCCCGCTGCTCGCGCCGCGGGCCGCTGATGGTCCCCGAGGCGAAGAGGTCGCCCGCCCGCAACGAGGCGCCGTTCACGGTCATGTGGGTGAGCATCTGGGCGTACGTCCAGTACATGGTGGAGAACGGCGGACGGGAGACGACCTCGCCCCGCAGCCGGACCTCCACGGCGATGTCGAGCCCGCGCGGCGGCGTCCCCGTGCCCGGGTCGTCCAGGTACGGCAGCGTCCCCACGTCGTGCGGCGGCGGGGCGACGCGCGCCGCCGACAGCGCGTCGAGGGGGACGACCCACGGGGAGACGGAGGTCGCGAACGACTTCCCGAGGAACGGGCCGAGCGGCACGGTCTCCCAGGCCTGGATGTCGCGGGCGGACCAGTCGTTGAGCAGGCAGACCCCGAAGACGTGCTCCTCGGCCGCCGCCAGCGGCACCGGCTCGCCCTGCACGGTCGGGCCGCCGACGACGAAGCCGAGCTCGGCCTCGAAGTCCAGCCGTTCGCACGGCCCGAAGGACGGGGCGGACAGGGCGGCGCCCCTGCGCTGCCCGTTCGGCCGGACCACCGGCGTCCCCGACACGACGATCGTGCCGCTGCGGCCGTGGTAACCGATGGGCAGGTGCTTCCAGTTGGGCGGCAGCGGCTCCCCGTCCGGGCGGAAGATCCGGCCGACGTTCGTGGCGTGGTGCTCCGAGGCGTAGAAGTCGACGTAGTCCGCGACGTCGAACGCGAGGTGGAGCGTGACGGAGCCGCGCGGCAGCAGGTGCGGCTCGACGGCCGCCCGGTGGGCCTCGTCGGTCAGCCAGGCGGTGACCAGCGACCGCACCGCCGTCCAGGCCGAACGTCCGGCCGCCAGCAACGGGTTGAGCGTCGGTGCCGTCAGCAGCCCGGCCTCCGGCCCGGCCGTTCCCGCTCCGGCGGCCCGCGCGGCGGCGCCCGCGTCGAGCACGTGGTCTCCGATGGCGACGCCGATCCGGCGTTCCTGCGGACGGTCCGCGGTGGTGAACACCCCGTACGGCAGATTGTGGACGCCGAAGGGGGAGTCGTCCGGCACGGCGACCCAGGTGGGGGCGGCCATGGCACCTCCAGATACGTCGGGGCCGCGCTTCCTCGCGCGGTCGGCTCACCCTAACGTCCAGCGTGGCCTTCGCCGCCGTGCGGCCCCGCGTCGGTAGTCTCGCCGGACATCACCCGTTCCGCCCCATTCGCGAACGAGGAGGACGACGATCAGCCCTCCCGGGAACCAGCCCCAGGAAGCCGACCAGCTGCGCGAACTGCTACGCCGGCCGGCGTACCGCAGGACGCTCGTGTTCTCCGCGGTGATCGGCATCCCGGTGTCTTTCCTGGCCTTCTGGTTCCTCGTCGCCCTCCACGAACTCGAGCGGCTGCTGTGGGAGGTGCTGCCCGGGCACCTCGGCCTGCAGTCGCCCCCGTGGTGGTGGCCGCTGCCGCTGCTCACCCTGGCCGGTGCGGTCGTGGGCCTGGTCGTCACCCGCATGCCGGGCCGCGGCGGCCACGTCCCGGCCGGCGGCCTGCACACCGGCGGGATGGCCACCTCCGCCCTGCCCGGCGTGGTCCTCGCCGCCCTGGCGGGCCTGCCGCTGGGCGCGGTGCTCGGGCCCGAGGCCCCGCTCATCGCCTTCGGCGGCGCACTGGCGCTGCTCTTCCGCGACATGGTCCGCTCGCCGGCGACCCCGCAGACCAACGCGCTGGTCGGCGCGGCCGGTTCCGCGGCGGCGATCGCCACGATCTTCGGCAACCCGGTGGTGGCCGCGGTGCTCCTGATGGAGGTGGCCGGGGTCGGCGGGTCCCAGCTGTTCGCCGTGATGCTGCCGGCCCTGCTCGCCAGCGGCGTGGGCGACATCGTGTTCACCGGCTTCGGCCGCTGGACGGGACTGAAGACCACCCACCTCGACATCGGCCTGCCCCGCCCGCCCACCCTCGACGCGGGCGACGTGGCGTGGGGCGTGCTGCTCGCCTTGGCGGTCGGAGTGGCCGTGCACCTGATCCTCACCGGCGGCAAGGCCGCCGCGGTGTTCGTTTCCCGCCGGCCGCTGCCGCACACCGTGCTCTGCGCACTCGCCGCCGGCGTGTGCGCCGCCATGTACGCGCTGGTCACGGGCCGCACACCGGAGGAGGTCGCCTCCTCCGGGCAGGCGGCGCTGGCGCAGATGGCCGCCGACCCGCACGCCTGGCCGGCCGGCGCCCTGGTCGCGGTGCTGCTGTGCAAGGGCGTCGGCTACGCGCTGTGCCTGGGCAGCCTGCGCGGCGGCCCGATCTTCCCCTCGCTCTTCCTCGGCGGCGCCGCCGGGCTGCTGGCCGCCCCGCTGCCGGGTTTCGGGGTCGTCCCGGCGATGGCG
Source organism: Streptomyces sp. NPDC001902 (assembly GCF_042891295.1). NCBI lineage: Bacteria > Bacillati > Actinomycetota > Actinomycetes > Kitasatosporales > Streptomycetaceae > Streptomyces > Streptomyces sp. NPDC001902. The sequence continues at coordinate 136,790 of NZ_JBIATA010000020.1, forward strand.
GCGGGCATGGCGGCCGCGGGTGCCGCCGCGATGCGCCTGCCGGTGAGCAGCGTGGTGCTCGTGGTGCTCCTGCTCGGCAACACCGCATCGGTGCCGGTCGTGGTGCTGGCGGTGGTGGTCGCCTTCGTGGCGGCCGAACTGCTGCCGCAGGGCCCGGACATCCCGCCCCTGCCGCCGCTCGGCGGCGGGCGGCCGCCCGCGTCCGGCACGGCATCACGGCCCGCGTCGTCGCGCCCCTGAGGAGCGCCGGGTACGCGAACCCCCGGCGGGCGTCGCCATGGTGCCGGTTCAGGTGGCCTCCGCCCGGACGCGTCCGGTGCGGACGGCGTCCACGAGTGCCCGGTGGTCCCGTTCGTTCTGGTCCGCGTACGCCTCGGCGAACCCGGCGACGGCCCGGTCGAAGACGTCGGAACCCCCCAGGTACGCGGCGATCGCGATCCGGTCCCCGGACCGCGCGTGCGCCCGGGCCAGCGTGGCGCCGCACACCTCCCCGAACAGCGTCATCGTCCTGGGCACCAGGCTCTCGGCCACCACGATGCCCTTCCAGTCGCGCAACTGCCGTACGTAGAAGTCGCGCTGCCGCCCGTCGATGCCGTGGAGGCGTTCCCAGCCGAGGAAGATGTCGCTGGTCGCCTGCATCAGGCGCTGCCCGGCGACCACCCGCTCGCCCTGCGTACGGTGCGGGCCGGCCCCCGCGTACGGGGCCAGGACCGACTCCTCGGCCTCCTTCGCCTGCAGGAACAGCGGATCCTCGTCGTCCTTGCCCAGCAGGAGCAGGATCCAGCAGCGGGTCCCCACACTGCCCACCCCGACGACCTTGCGCGCGCAGTCGGCGAGCCGGTACTGCTCCAGCAGGAAGCGGCGGTCGGGCTGCAGGGAGTGGCCGTAGCGCTCGACCAGCCGGGAGATCTCCTTCTCCAGGGCGGCGCGGGCGTCGCCGTCGAGCAGGTCGCGCAGCGGCATCAGCAGCGGGGGATCGGGGGCGATCAGGCGCCTGCCGTCGATCACCCGGGTCAGCTTGTCGAAGACCTGCAGCGTGTCGTGGGCCCGCGCCCGGGCCCGGGCACGCTCCCAGCGCACCACGTCCTCGCCGCCCATCATCGGGGCGAACTGCTGCTGCAACCGGTCCGCCTCGAAACGGGTGTACCAGACCTGCAGGTTGCCCATCCCGGCGAAGCCGCGCATCCGCCGCCGGTACGCCCCCACCGCCGCCCGCACCACCCCCGCGCGCTCGGCCGCCGAGAAGCCGTTGGCACGGCCCGCGATGACCAGACTGGCGGCCAGGCGCTTGACGTCCCACTCCCAGGGGCCCGGCAGGGTCTCGTCGAAGTCGTTGATGTCGAACATCAGCCGCCGCTCCGGCGAGGCCAGCAGCCGGAAGTTGAGCAGGTGCGCGTCACCGCACAACTGGGCCCGCAGGCCCGAGCGGGGCGTGTGCGCGAGGTCCCCGGCCATGACCGCGGCCGCCCCGCGGTAGAAACGGAACGGCGACTCGGCCATGCGGCCGTAGCGGATCGGCACGAGCTCCGGCACACGCCGCGCCGACTGCCCCTCCACGACGTCCACCGGATCGGCCCGGTCCGCCGCGGGGGCGTACTCCGCGTGGGCGGAGCGGGGGGTCCTCTTGCGGGCCGCCTTGCCGCGCGCGGCCCGCTCCCCGGGCGAACTCCACCGGGCGTCCACGGTCATCGCGGTCACCGTCCTCCGGGCCGCACGGACCTCGCCGGGAATGCGTGGGTGCGCCGGCCCCCTCAAACGTAAGCCCGGCCCATGGGCCCGGCGAGCCGGACCCGGGGCCGCGGAGTTGTGCCCCTGGGCGACCCCGGTGACCATGGCCCCATGGACGCGGCCGGCCACCTTCCGGGGCCCCCGGCCCCCGGCGGGGGCGGCGATGGTCCTTGACCTCGTCCTGATCGGGCTGGCCGTCACCCTGTTCCCGTTCCCGCTGATGGCGTTCGTGCTGGTGCTGAGCACCCGCGGCGGGGCGTGGAAGGGACTGGCCTTCATCGTTGCCTGGCTGGCCTGCCTGGTCGCGGTCGTCGCGGCGGTGCTGCTGCTGACCCAGGGCGAGCCCCCGGAGCCGAAGTCCTCGGCCTCGACGGCCGCCCTCGCCGGCAAACTCGCCGTCGGCCTGGTGGGCTACGCCGAGCACCGCAGGCGCCGCGCGGCGCGCCCTCACCGGCCGTCCCGGATGACGAGCCGCCTGGAGCGCGTCTCCGCCTGGTCGTCCGCGGGCCTCGCGGTGCTGCTCCAGCCGTGAGGACTGGTCGCGGCGGGCGCCGCGACCGTCGTCGAGGCCGACCTGTCCCACCTCGAGTCCTACCTGGCGCTCATGGCGTACTGCCTGATCGCCAGCTCCACCCTGCTGACGATGGAGGTCTACACCCTCGTCGCCCCGGACTCCGCCCGCGTCCGGCTGCGCGTCCTGCGCACCTGGCTCGACGGCCACCAGGACCAGGCGATCATCGGGCTGTGCCTGGTCATCGGGCTGGTCCTGGTCGCCAAGAGCCTCTACCAGCTCACCGCCTGAGCCTGCCCCCGCTGCGCCGCGCCGAGTTGCCGCCCCCGCCGGTCGCGGGCGTAATGCAGGGGTGGACATGATCCATGTCCGTGCGGTGAGCCCGCCGGACCTCACGGACCGGGCGCTGACCGCGCTCGGTGCCGATCCCTGCGTGCTCAACCTCGTCCTGCTGCGCGGCGGCGCCCGCCACCCGGACGGCGACGCCATCGAGTGCGACGTGCTGACCGGCGCAGCCAACACCGTCCTGCGCGGGCTGCGCGAACTCGGGATCGACCGCCGTGGATCGCTCGTCCTCGACCCCGTCGACGTCGTCCTCTCCGACACCGCCGAGCGGGCCGGAGCGGCCTCCCCCGGCGCACGGCTGCGCACCCCGGTGTGGGACCAGGTCGAGGCCCGCATCCGGGCCGAGGGCCGCTACCCGCCCAGCTTCCACCTGCTGCTGGTCATCGCCGGGATCATCGGCGCGGTCGGCATCATCAGCAACTCGCAGATCCTCATCGTGGCCGCGATGGTCGTCGGACCCGAGTACGGGGCCATCACCAGCGTCGCCCTCGGCATCGACCGCCACGACCGCGCCCGGGTCCGGGAGGGGCTCCGGGCCCTGCTCGTGGGCTTCGCGCTGGCCATCGCCGCCACGCTGCTCTTCGCCCTGCTCGTACGGGCCTTCGACCTGCAGCCGGAGGCCTTCCGGCTGGGGGTGCGGCCGGTCGCCCACCTGATCAACACCCCCAACTTCTTCTCCCTCGTGGTGGCCGTGCTCGCCGGGATCGTCGGCATCGTCTCCCTCACCGAGGCCCGCACCAGCGCCCTGCTCGGCGTCTTCATCTCCGTGACGACCATCCCGGCCGGCGCCGACCTCGGCGTCTCGCTCGCCTTCGCCTCCTGGGACGAGGCGCGGGGCTCCCTGTTCCAGCTGCTGCTCAACGTCGTCGTGCTGATCCTCGTCGGCACCGGGACCCTCAGGTGCCAGCGCGCCATCTGGCGCCGCATCAGCGCCGGGGCGGCGGCCCGGGCCGAGGTGCGATGACCCCCTCCCGGTGGTCCAATGGCACGGGGGATGGCGCGGGGGAAGGGAGCAGTGCCGTGAGCGACGCGATCGACGAGATGGGCCCCATCGACTACGTGGTGATCGAATTCCCCGGCAACCGCATGACCGGGGAGGCCTTCCCGCTCCTGCTCGACCTCGTGGACCGCGGGCTCGTCCGCATCCTCGACCTGACCTTCGTCCGCAAGGACCTGGACGGGAGCGTCGCCGGCCTGGAGATCGCCGACCTCACCGCCGCGGGACTCGGCGAGCTCGAGGTCTTCCAGGGCGCCTCCTCCGGCCTGCTCGGCGCGGACGACCTCGCGGACGCCGCCGCCGTCCTCGAACCGGGCAGCTCCGCCGCCGTCCTGGTCTACGAGAACCTGTGGGCCGCGCCCCTCGCCGTCGCGATCCGCCGGGGCGGGGGCAGGCTCGTGGCCGGCGGCCGGATCCCCGTCCAGGCCGTGCTCGCCTCCCTGGACGCCGCGGAGTCCGGCCCCTGATGACCCCTGGTCAGGCGTTCCCGCCGACCACGGTGAAACTCATCCACGGCTCCGCGTCGGGGATGCCCGGGTTGCTGGTCTTCGTCGCCAGGTAGGTGCTCTCCGTGCCTTCGAGGTTCTTGCAGCCGGGACCGGTGTGCAGGACCACGTCGTTGAGCGTGTTGTTCACGATCGACCTGGCACCCGTGGGCGGCAACTGGTGGCAGCCGTCCACCGACGGATTGTCCAGCTGCACCACCTTGTTGTCGGGGGTGGTGTACACCACCGTGCCCACCGCTTGGGAGTCCAGTCCGGAGCAGCCCGCGGCGCCGAGCAGAAGGAACAGGGCGCCGGCGCGGATGCCGTGCCGCCGGAGATCTGCCATGGTGAGCGTCCTCGTCTGTGCGGAGAGCGGTGCCAAGGCCACGCTGCCCCGAAAGCGCCCACGCTGTCATGCCGGGCACGCCCAGTCGGCCGAATCGTCCTCCCCCTGGTGGTGACGGCGGACCAGGTGCCGGCGTGCGGCCCGCCCGGCGCGGTGGTCGAATGGAGGTCCAGGAGCCACCGGAAGGGACGGCACCATGCCCGGTCTACTGCGTGGAGCGGTACGTACGGCCGTCGTCGCGGGCACGGCCACCGCGGTGTCGCAGCGGGTGGCGCGACGGCAGCAGGGCCGGTGGGCGGAGCAGGGCTACGGACAGGCGGCGGTCCAGGAGCCCACGGTCCCCGCCCCGCCGCCCGCGGCCGCCCCGCCTCCGCCACCCCCGCCCGCCCCGGGGGGCGACATGGCGGGGAAGCTGGAGCAGCTCAAGCAGCTCGGCGAACTGAAGGAGCAGGGAATCCTCACCGAGGAGGAGTTCCGGACGCAGAAACGCGCCGTCCTCGGCGGCTGACGGCGCGGCCCGCCGGAAGCGCCACAGACGCCTGTGGGCGGCACCACCGGTCTCCCGGTGGTGCCGCCCACAGCCGTCTACGTGGTGTCCGAGGGGGGACTTGAACCCCCACGCCCGATAAAGGGCACTAGCACCTCAAGCTAGCGCGTCTGCCATTCCGCCACCCGGACAAGGTGTTCGCCGCCCGGCACTCGGCCCGGCGACGTGGAAAACAATAGCAAACATCCGGAGGTCCCCGATCACGCGCTTCCCGTGACGGGAGCGTGACGGCCGACCCGGGGCCCTCGCGGGCCGCGGAGGGCGCGGGGGAGGATGGCCGTGACCGACGAACGAAGGAGACAGCGTGAGTGAGTCGAACTCGGCCGCCCGTACGACCACCGGAGAGGACGAGGTCGTCGACCTCTGCCGGGACCTCATCCGGATCGACACCAGCAACTACGGCGACCACTCCGGGCCGGGTGAGCGGGCCGCCGCCGAGTACGTGGCGGAGAAGCTCGCCGAGGTCGGCCTGGAGCCGCAGATCTTCGAGTCGCACAAGGGGCGGGCCTCCACCGTCGCCCGCATCGCCGGCGAGGACCCCTCCCGCCCGGCCCTGCTGATCCACGGCCACACCGACGTCGTGCCCGCGAACGCGGACGACTGGACCCACCACCCCTTCTCCGGCGAGATCGCCGACGGGTGCGTGTGGGGACGCGGTGCGGTCGACATGAAGGACATGGACGCGATGACCCTGGCCGTCGTGCGCGACATGCTGCGCAGCGGTCGCCGTCCGCCCCGGGACATCGTGCTGGCCTTCCTCGCCGACGAGGAGGCGGGCGGCGTCTACGGGGCGCGGCACCTGGTCGACCGCCACCCCGGGCTCTTCGAGGGCGTGACCGAGGCCATCGGCGAGGTGGGCGGCTTCTCCTTCACCGTCAACGAGGACGTGCGCCTGTACCTGATCGAGACCGCCCAGAAGGGCATGCACTGGATGCGGCTGACCGTGGACGGCACCGCCGGCCACGGGTCCATGACCAACACCGACAACGCCATCACCGAGCTCTGCGAGGCGGTCGGCCGGCTCGGCCGGCACGAGTTCCCGGTGCGGGTGACCAAGTCCGTGCGCGGATTCCTGGACGAGCTGGGCGACGCCCTCGGTACCGAGCTCGACCCGGAGGACATGGAGACCACGCTCGCCAAGCTCGGCGGCATCGCCAAGATCATCGGGGCCACGCTGCGCAACACCGCGGCCCCCACGATGCTGGGCGCCGGCTACAAGGTGAACGTCATCCCCGGCCAGGCCACCGCGCACGTCGACGGGCGCTTCCTGCCCGGGTACGAGGAGGAGTTCCTGGCCGACGTCGACCGGATCCTCGGCCCCCGGGTCAAGCGCGAGGACGTCCACTCCGACAAGGCGCTGGAGACCAGCTTCGACGGCGCCCTGGTCGACGCCATGCAGGCGGCGCTGAAGGCCGAGGACCCGATCGCCCGCGCGGTGCCGTACTGCCTGTCCGGCGGGACCGACGCCAAGTCCTTCGACGACCTGGGGATCCGCTGCTTCGGATTCGCCCCGCTGCAGCTGCCGCCGGAGCTCGATTTCGCCGGAATGTTCCATGGCGTGGACGAGCGGGTACCGGTCGACGGACTGAAGTTCGGCGTCCGTGTTCTCGACCGGTTCCTTGCGAACTGCTGAAACGACGCTCGCATTATCGACATTTCTTGCCGCTTAGCCGAAAAGAGTGAATGAATCCCGGCGGCAGTAGCGCGCCTTCTTCCGAGTCGTTGGTTCGTGTGCGGTCCGAGGTCGGGGCCGTTTTGCCAACAAGGAGGAAAAATGATCAAGAAGGTCGTCGCTGCTGCCGCTGTCACCGGAGGGCTCGTGGCTGCGGGTGCCGGCGTGGCCGTCGCCGACTCCGGCGCTCAGGCCGCCGCTGTCGGTTCCCCGGGGGTCCTCTCCGGCAATGTGATCCAGGTGCCCGTCAACATCCCGGTCAACCTGTGCGGCAACACGATCAACATCGTGGGGCTGCTGAACCCGGCCCTGGGCAACGCCTGCTTCAACAACTGACGTCGCGGCGGGCCGCATCGTTGCAGGCCTGATCCCGGCGGCCCCGGATGCGCCATCTCCGCGTTCCGGTGCCGCCGCACCGGCTAGGGGTGGGACACCGGTTTTCCGGCCCCGGGGGGTCATTCATTCCCCCGGCGGGCGATTGTCCGCCGGTTTCCGTATCGGAAAAGCAAGAGGCAGGGACATTCAATGCGACAAGTCGCGAAAAAGGGGCTGCTCACCGCAGTCGCGACAGGCGGCGTGCTCGCCGTCACCGGCGGTATGGCCTACGCGGACTCCCACGCGTCCGGGGTCGCCGCCGGCTCTCCGGGCGTTCTGTCCGGCAACACCATCCAGGCGCCGGTGAACATTCCGATCAACGCCTGTGGCAATACCGTCAACGTCGTCGGGCTCCTCAACTCGGCGGCGGGCAACACCTGCGTCAACGGCTCCATCGACCAGGGCAAGGGCCATGGCTACGGCCAGGGCAAGGGCTACGGGAAGAAGGAGAGCGGGGGCTACGGCAAGAAGGACAGCGGCAGCTACCGCGACAAGGACGGCGGCAAGGGCCACGGCGGCGGCAAGGGCTACGGCCAGGGCGGCAGCAAGGGTTACGGCGGCGGCAAGGGCTACGGCAAGGGCCACAGCGGTGACGACGGCTACGGCTACGGTCACGGTGGCGGCGCCTCGGCGCGCGCCGCAGCGGTCGGCTCCCCGGGCGTCCTGTCCGGCAACGTGATCCAGGCGCCGATCAACATCCCGGTCAACGTCTGCGGCAACACGATCGACGCCATCGGGATCCTGAACCCGGCGACGGGCAACGCCTGCGTCAACAACGGTGGCTACCACCACGGCGGCAAGGGCAAGGGTCACCACCACAAGCCCGGGCACCACGGCAACCGCCACAAGCCGGGCAAGGAGAACAACGGTGGTGGCAACGGCAACGGCAACGGCGGCGGTGGCAACGGCGGCGGCAACCAGCCGCAGTCCATGGGCCACGGCGGCGGTCCGTCCCTGGCCCGCACCGGTGCCGGCGACATCGCCACGGGCCTGCTGACCAGCGCCGGTCTCCTGCTGGGCGGCGCGGTGCTCTTCCGCCGCGCCCGCGCGGTCAGGAACTGAGCCTTCCGGTCTCACCCCTTCGAGCGGGGCCCCGCGGTTCGCGGGGCCCCGTTCGGCGTGCCGGCGACCTCACCAGGTGGCGCGTATCTGCCGGATGATCCGGCGGCGCAGCCGCACCCTGCGGCTGCCGTCCGGGTAGAGGCGGAGCCGGTCGAGCTCCCAGTGACCGTACTCGGCGTGGTCGGTCAGCAGGCGATGAGCCTCCTTGCGGGAGACTCCCCGTGGCACGTACACATCTCTGAATTCGTATTCAGGCATCGCATCTATTGTGCGGGGAGCGCCTCGGTACGGATAGCGTCTTCTGCATGTCTGATGCCGCGCAGCCCACCGTTGCCGAGGTACGAGCCGCCGTCGAGGCGGTGAAAGCCGCGCTGGACCGCCACCTGGACGCGATCGAGAACCGCACCGGGGAGGACGATCCCGCGGTCTACCAGGCCTTCGAGGGCCTCGCCTCGGCCGCCGAGGCCTACGACGAGCTGCTCTACGACACCTACGACGAGGTCACCCCCTTCGAGGTGCCGCTCGGGGACACCCTCCCCGACTACTCCGGCCCCGGTGAACCGGGCGCGATCAGCGTCCTGATCCGCCGTGACTACACCGTGGCCGACCCGCAGCGGCTGCGCAGGCAGGCGGAAGGGGTCTCCGCAACCGCCGCGGCCGAGGGCGGGGACATCGGCGCGGCGGTGGGTGCCCTCTTCGGGGAGTACGAGCCCGACGAGATCGCCGAACGCCACAAGGAGTTCGGCCTGGAGGAGGGCGACTCCACGCTCTGGGTCACCGCGGCGGAGCCCGCCGAGCCGGGCGAGTGGCTCGCCGCGCCCTTCGACCATGCGGACCCGCGGCATCTGCTCTTCCGCCTCGACGTCAGCGCGGTCTACGACGACGCCGACGCGGACGAGCTCGACCGGCTGGCCTGACCGGGCGCGGGCGCGGTTCCCGCGGGCCCGGGGGAGCCGCCCGGGCCCGTGCGGCGGATCACTCCGCCGCGGCGGCGGCCGCCTGCTCGCGCAGGATGTCCCGCAGGCGAGTCGTCCGGTCCCGGGCGGGAACCTCCGCCACCGCGTGGGGGAGTGCCTGGTCGACGCCCTGCACCACGGACAGATGGCGCTCCCCGCGGCTGAAGGCGGTGTAGATCCAGGCCCGGGTCAGGGCCGGGGTGGCGTCCCCCGGCAGGACGACGACGGCAGCTTGCCAGCGGCGGCCCGCCGCCTGGTGCGCCGTGACCGCCCAGCCGTGCCGCACCTGGGCGGTCACCGCGTCGGGCGCGACCACCACGGGCGTCCCCCCGCAGTCGAGCCGCAGCCCCTCCGTGTCGGCGGAGACGACGGTGCCCGGAACGGCCGTCCCGGGGGCCGGGGCGTGCACGATCCGGTCGCCCGGGTCGAAGCCGCCGAAGCGGCCGGGCCCGGGGTTGAGACGCTCCTTGAGCGCGGCGTTGAGCGCCCGGGTGCCGGCGGCACCGCCGTGGCCCGGGGTGATCACCTGGGTCTGCTCCGGGGGCACGCCGATGGCCCGGGGCACGGAGTCCGCGACGAGCTGGACCGTGCGGTGCACGGCCTCGCCGGCGTCCCGCACCGGGACGATCACGACCTCCTTCCCGGGGGCGTCGACGGTGGCCAGCTCGCCGAAGCCGATCCCGGAGACCAGCTCGCCGATGGGGCCGGGGTCGGGCGTGCGCGAGGCGACCTGAGGGCACACCTTCGCCGCCAGCAGGTCGGAGAAGACCCGGCCGGGGCCCGCGGACCACAGCACCGCCGGGTCCCCGGAGAGCACCAGGCGCGCCCCGTCGGGCACGGATTCCACCAGGGTCGCGGCCGTCTCCACGTCGAGCTGGGGCGCGTCCAGCACCGCCAGCAGGTCCAGCGCCAGCGCGCCGTCCTCGTCCCGGCCGGGGCCCTCGTGGCCCGCCAGCAGCCCGGCGAGGGTGGCGGTCGCCTCCGCGTCCACGGAGCCGGCCAGCCGCCGCCTGCCGTCCTCGGTGGCCGCGACGGCCCAGGCCCGCAGCCCCAGCGACCGGGCGGCCGCGACCAGCGCCGCCGGTTCCGCGCGGGCCGCCTCCGCGCCGGTGTGGGCGACCAGCCCGCTCCCGGCGACCGCCCGGACCAGCGCCGCGGCGGACGGGGACGGGGCCGCCGCGGCCGCGCCCTCCCAGTCCTGCGACTCGTCCGCGTCGAAGGTGTTGAGGAGCCTGCTCAGGCCGTCCGCGAGGCTCTCCTCGGCGAGCGCGTAGCGGTCCAGGCCGAGGAGCAGCCGCACCGGCGCCTCCTCGTCCTCCTCGTCGGCCGCCGGACGGGCGCCGGCGCTCTCGTCCGGCACGTGGAAGACCAGCACCAGGCCGTCGGCGACGGCGGCCTTCAGGGTCTCCTCGGCGTCGGTGACCCCGTTCTGCCCGAGCGCCGCACCGAGCGTGGCCCACTCGAGCGCGGTGTGACCCCGCTCGGCGGCCCGTTCCAGCAGCCAGACGACCAGCGCGCGCACCCGCCGCCCGTCGTCGGGGCCGCCCTCGCCGCCGAGCAGCGCCTTGGCGAAGCCGTCGGCCTGGTCCACCCGGACCCCGGCGAGCGCCAGCACCTGCCACGGGTCCTCGCGCAACGTCTCCCCGGCCCGCTCGCCCAGCGCCGCCACGGCGGCCTCGGCGAGGCTCTCCGGTGCCCCGCCCGCCGCGAGCACCGTCCGTGCGGCCGCCACGGCGTCCCCGCTGAGCTGCGCGGGCAGCACGGGCCGTGCCACCGGGACCGGCGCCGGGGCGGGGGAGGGCGCGGCCGCGGGCGGCGACGCCGCGGGACGTGCGGGCCCGCCGCTCCTCACGGGCGCCGCGGGGCGCTCGCCGCGTTCGATCGCCCGCACCGCCGCGGCCAGGTCCGTGAGTTCGGCGGGGAGCTGCGCACCGACGCCCTCGGTCGAGGGCCGGGGCCGCCGGGGAGCCGCGGTCTCCTCGCCGGCGGCGCCCTCGGGCTCGGCGCGGTCCTCGCGGTCGTGGTCGTCGCGGTCCTCGGTCACGATGGCCTCCGTTGTACGGCGGACTACGGTCGGGGCCCGATCACAGCGTGCTCCAGTCGTGGTCCGGATAGCGGTGCACCGGCGCAGAGACGTCGTCCAGCGCCTGGCAGATCTCATCCGGAAGACTAAGGGTCTCCACTGACAACGCCGCAGCGAGCTGCTGGGCGTTGCGCGCACCGACGATCGGCGCGGTGACGCCGGGACGGTCCCGCACCCAGGCGAGCGCCACCTGCAGCGGGCTGGCGGCCAGCCCGTCGGCCGCTATGGCCAGCGCGTCCACGATGAGCCGGGCCGTCTCGTCCAGGTAGGGGGCGACGAAGGGGGCCATGTCCTCGGAGCCGCCGCGGGAGTCCTGCGGGGTCCCGTGCCGGTACTTGCCCGTCAGCACCCCGCGTCCGAGCGGCGAGGACGGCAGCAGCCCCACCCCCAGGTCCAGCGCGGCGGGCAGCACCTCGCGCTCGATGCCGCGCTGCAGCAGCGAGTACTCCATCTGCGTGCTGGCCAGCGGTGTGCGCGTCGGCACGGCCTGCTGCCAGGTGGCCGCCTTGGCCAGCTGCCAGCCGCAGAAGTTGGACACGCCGACGTAGCGGGCACGGCCGGAGCTCACGGCCAGGTCGAGGGCCTGCAGCGTCTCGTCCAGCGGGGTGGTCGCGTCGTACGCGTGCACCTGCCACAGGTCGACGTGGTCCGTGCCGAGCCGCTGCAGGGAGGCGTCCAGGGCGGCGAGCAGGTGGCCGCGCGAGGCGTCGAAGCGGCGGTAGGGGTCGGGCACGCTGCCGGCCTTGGTGGCGATCACCAGGTCCGAGCGCGGCACCAGGTCCTCGACCAGCCGGCCGAGGAGGTACTCGGCGCCGCCGTCCCCGTAGACGTCGGCGGTGTCCACGAGCGTGCCCCCGGCCTCCCAGAAGGTCTTGAGCTGGTCGGCGGCGTCGAGTTCACCGGTGTCGCGCCCCCAGGTCAGCGTGCCGAGCCCGAGCCGGGACACGCGCAGTCCCGTACGGCCGAGGTGCCTTTGCTCCATGAGGGGTGAGATTACTGTGCGTCCGGGACCTTTGGGCAGGAGTGACGTACCCGACAGGCGCCGGCGCGCGCCCGGAGCGATAAGGTCCGGGGGACAACGACGTTACTCATCGGTAAGGGGATCGCCATGCGGCTCGGGATCAACCTCGGCTACTGGGGCGCCGGGATGGACGCCGACAACCTCGCCGTGGCGCAGGAGGCCGACAGCCTCGGCTACTCCGTGTGCTGGGCGGCCGAGGCCTACGGTTCCGACGCGCCCACCGTGCTGTCCTGGGTCGCCGCGCAGACCGAGCGCATCGACGTCGGCTCGGCCATCTTCCAGATCCCGGCCCGGACGCCCGCGATGACGGCGATGACCGCCGCCACCCTCGACTCCCTGTCCGGCGGGCGCTTCCGGCTGGGCCTGGGCGTCTCCGGCCCGCAGGTCTCCGAGGGCTGGTACGGCGTGAAGTTCGACAAGCCGCTGGCGCGCACGCGCGAGTACGTCGAGATCGTCCGCAAGGCGATGTCGCGGGAGCGGCTGAGCCACGAGGGCGAGCACTGGACGCTGCCGCTGCCCGGCGGCCCCGGCAAGGCGCTGAAGCTGACCGTGCACCCGGTGCGCGAGCACATCCCGCTGTACATCGCCGCGATCGGCCCGAAGAACCTGGAGCAGACCGGTGAGATCGCCGACGGCGCGCTGCTGATCTTCCCCTCCGCCGCCCACCTGGAGGACACCGCGCTCCGCCACATCCGGGCCGGCCGCGAGAAGGCGGGGAAGACCATGGACGGCTTCGACGTCTGCCCGACCGTGCCGCTCGCCGTCGGCGAGGACGTGGACGCGTTGGCCGACCTCTTCCGCCCCTACACCGCCCTGTACGTGGGCGGGATGGGCAGCCGCAAGCAGAACTTCTACAACCAGCTCGCGCAGCGCATGGGGTACGAGAAGGAGGCCGCCGAGATCCAGGACAAGTACCTGTCCGGCGACAAGGAGGGCGCCGCCGCCGCGATCCCGCGCGAACTCATCGACTCCACCACCCTGCTGGGCTCCGTGGAGCGGATCGCCGACCGGATGCAGGCCTACGCGGCCGCCGGCGTCACCACGCTGACCCTGGCCCCGGCCGGGTTCACCCTGGACGAGCGGGTCGCGGCGCTGCGCGCGGGCGTGGAGGCGCTGGAGCGCGCCGGACTCGCCGGCTAGGGGAGCGTGCGGCCCCTCGGCGCCGGTCCCGGGCTCAGCCCGGGACCAGGCGCCCCATCATCCGCCCGAAGGCGATCAGGCGCGCTATCTGGCCGGGGCCGCCGTCGTCGAGGGACTTGCTGAACCGGAAGGCCTCCGGCCGGAAGCGGGCCGAGGTGACGCCGCCGTCGGCGTCGGCGTGCACCGCGCTCAGCTCCTGCGGCGTGGCGGTGGCCAGCACCACGAAGACGCCGCGGTCGATCCGCCGGCCCTGCTCGTCGCGGCCGACCAGTGTGCGCATGCCGACGTGGCCGATCGAGTCCAGGGGCAGCACCTGCACGGAGGAGTCCAGCACCCGTCCACCCGGCGCGTCCTCGTCGGCGACCTCCTCGCTGTGCCACAGGATGAGCCGCCGGCCGTCGCAGACCGCGGCCTCCTGCCACACCGAGGTGCCGGCCTCCGTCAGGTCGACGACGCGTTCGAGGGTGAAACCGCGGACCCGCCGCCGGCCCAGGACGCCGTCGATCGCATCGAGGGCCACGTCCGCGTGGAGGAAGTAGGCGCGGGCCGCGTCGTCCAGGCGCGCGTAAGGGGCCCAGTCCGAGCCCGCCGGGCCTTTGGGGCGTGCCGTCGTCCGGCTGCGCGTCGCCTTGCTGAACATGACTTGGTCGTGACCCCTCCGAGGGGCTATGAAATCACGGGCACTTCGGCCGGCGGCGGGGCCCCTCGGTTTCCGCGGCCGTGGTGGGGGCTCGGGGGTCTTCCCCGCCACGGCCGTCACCAAACACAACGCTCGGAAGGGCCAGGGGTTACGTGCCCGGTGCCGGACGGCTCTCATCCGTTCGGCCGAGTTGACGCCCGGGCCTGTTGCCTCATGCTTTGCGGGCGACTTGACTTTTCTTTTGCGGATGCCCGATTCGCGCAGGAGGTACGTCATGCTCTCCGCCCGGAGTCTGTTCCAGGAGATCCTCGACAACGACGACTCCTTCCGGCTGTTCTGCTCGATCGCCGCCAGCGGTGAGTCGCAGGGCGGCTGGGAGAACGGCAGGATCGCCGCACTGGTCCCCGAGTCCCAGCGTGAACTGGCCCCCAAGATCGCCCGGCACGGCGCCGACGAGGACAAGCACGGCCGGATCTTCCACGCCCTGATGCGCAAGCGCGGTCTCGAACCCGTCCCGGTCCCCCCGGACACCGACTACACCGTGCTCCTCGAACGCGGCGGCATCGGCCTCGCCCACGACAAGCTGCGCCGCGACGAGCCCCTGACCGTGCGGGACATCGTCACCTACCTCGCCCACAGCCGGGTCACCGAGCAGCGCGCCTCCGAGCAGATGGCCCTGCTCACCAGGTACTTCGCGGACCACCCCGACATCGGCAGGGCGGTCCGCATGATCTCCGCCGACGAGGACAACCACCTCGCCTACTGCCACGAGGAACTGCTGCGCTTCGCCCACGCCGGCCACGGCGCGACCATCCAGCGGGTGCTGCGCGAGTGCGCCCACGCCGAGATCCGCATCTACCGCGACGTCAGCCTCGCCGTCATGGACCACATGGGCCGGATCCTCGGCTGGTCCGCGGCGAAGGCCGCGGTGCTGCGGGCCGGGATCCACGGGGCGTACGCGTACGAACGCCTGGGCGGCTGGCGGCGGATGGTCAGGCTCGCCATGCCCCAGCGCCTCGACGCCCTCGGCGGCCCCGAACCCGCGGCCGAACCGGCGGTCTGAGCCGCCCCCCGGCCGCTCGCCCGCACCCGCGTGGGGCCGGGAGACCGCTCAGAGCCAGCCGTGCCGTTTGAACGTCCGGTACAGCAGGATCTCGGACACGGCGATGACCGCCAGGACCGCGGGATACCCCCACACCTGGTGGAGTTCGGGCATGTACCGGAAGTTCATGCCGTAGATCCCCGCGATCATGGTGGGCACCGCCGCCATGGCGGCCCACGCCGAGATCTTGCGCATGTCGTCGTTCTGCCGCACCCCGACCTGGGTCAGATGGGAGCTCAGCACGTCGCTGAGCAGCCGGTCGAGGCTGTCCACCAGCTCGTTGGCCCGCGTCAGGTGGTCGGCCACGTCGCGGAAGAAGGGCTGGGTGCTGGAAGCCACGTGCGGCACCGTGCCCGCCGAGAGCCGGATCATCGGCTGCATCAGGGGCGCGGTCGCCCGCCGGAACTCCAGCAGCTGGCGCTTGAACCCGTAGATCCGGCTCGCCGTGCTCTCGGCGCCCTGGCGCGCGACGGACCTGCGCACCTCCGGGGCGAAGACCTCCGTCTCCAGGTCCTCCAGGTCGGCCTGGAGATCGGCCGCGACCACCATGTAGTCGTCGACCACGGTGTCGCTGATGGCGTACATCACCGCGGTCGGTCCGTGCTTGAGGATCTCGTGCTCCGCCTCCAGGCGGTGCCGGATCTCACCCGGGGCGATCGCCTCGCCGTGGCGCACGGTGACGACGAAGCCCTCCCCGACGAAGATCATCAGCTCGCCCGCGGAGACCGTGTCCCGCTCGTCGTCGTACGAGACCGGCTTGAGCACCAGGAAGAGCGAGCCCTCGTACACCTCCAGCTTGGGCCGCTGGTGGGCGCAGAGCGCGTCCTCCACGGCCAACGGGTGCAGCCCGAACTCGCGGCTGACGAGGTCGAACTCCTTCTCCGTCGGCTCGTACAGGCCGATCCACACGAACGCCCCGTCCGTCGCCCGCGCCGCGTCCAGCGCGTCGGAGAGGTCGTCGGGGGCCGAGGTGCGCTCCCCGTCGCGGTAAATGGCGCAGTCGACGATCACACCTGTCTTCTTCCGCGCTACGTCGGCGCCACACCGGACAACCCGGGGTCGTATGGTGGCGGTCATGCCCACCGTGATCCTGGTCCGGCACGGCCGGTCCACCGCCAACGCGGAGAAAGTGCTGGCCGGACGGCTCCCCGGAGTCGCCCTCGACGAGACCGGACGTGACCAGGCCGCCGCGCTGGCCGCCCGGTTGGCCGGACTGCCGCCGGCCGCCGTGGTCACCAGCCCGCTGCAGCGGTGCCGGGAGACCCTGCAGCCGCTCCTGGACGCGCTGCCCGACGTCCCGCTCCACGTCGAGGAGCGCATCTCGGAGTGCGCCTACGGAGACTGGAGCGGCCGCAAGATCGCCGAGCTGGCCGACGAGCCGCTGTGGGGCGTGGTGCAGCGCTACCCCTCGGCCGCCGTCTTCCCCGGCGAGGGGGGCGAGTCGGTGCGCGCCATGCAGGCCCGCGCGGTCGACGCGGTGCGCGAGTGGAACGCCCGCATCGAGGAGAGCCACGGACCCGACGCCCTCTACGTGATGTGCTCCCACGGCGACATCATCAAGTCCGTCGTCGCCGACGCCCTCGGCATGCACCTGGACCTCTTCCAGCGCATCGCCGTCGACCCCTGCTCGGTCACCGCGATCCGCTACACCCCGGAGCGGCCTTTCCTGCTCCGGCTCGGCGACACCGGCAGCCTGGAAAGCCTGCGCCCGAGGGAGCGGCCCACCACGGCCCCGGGCGACGCGGAGGTCGGGGGCGGTGCGGGCGCACCGTGATCAGCTTCCGCAGTAGGGTGGACCGGACCCCGAAGACACCGAGAAAACGGAGCAGGACGTGCCTCGTCAGGTGTTCCTCTACGACAAGCCCGAACGCTTCGTCGCCGGCACCGTAGGCCAACCGGGCCAACGCACCTTCTTCCTGCAGGCGAGCGCCGCCGGCCGGACGACCAGCGTTGCGCTGGAGAAGACCCAGGTCGAGGCACTTGCCGAGCGCATCGACGAGCTGCTGGACGAGGTCGTGCGCCGCACCGGCGGTTCCGCCCCCGTGCCCGCCGTGGCCCCCACGGAGCTGCTCGACAACAGGCCGCTCGAGGTCCCCGTCGAGGAGGAGTTCCGGGTCGGCACCATGGCCCTGGCCTGGGACGGCGCCGAGGAACGGATGATCCTGGAGGCCCAGGCGCTGGTCGAGATCGAGGCCGAGGACGAGGACGACCTCGAGGCCGCCGAGGAGATGCTCCTGCAGGACGAGGAGAACGGCCCGCCGCTGCTGCGGGTGCGCCTGACCGGCGCCCAGGCCCGCTCCTTCGCCAAGCGCGCTCTCGACGTCGTCGCGGCCGGCCGCCCGCCCTGCCCCCTGTGCAGCCTGCCTCTGGACCCGGAAGGACACGTATGCCCGCGTCAGAACGGGTACCGGCGGTCGGCGACGGCCTGAGCGGGGACATAGCCGCCGAGCTGCTCACGCACGGAGAACTGACCGTGCGCGGGCGGCTGCGCGACGCCTCCAACGCGGTGCTTTACTGCGCGGTCGAGCACGAGGGCGTGCGCGCCCACTGCGTGTACAAGCCGGTGGCGGGCGAGCGGCCGCTGTGGGACTTCCCCGACGGGACGCTCGCCCAGCGCGAGGTCGCCGCCTACCTGGTCTCCGAGGCCACCGGCTGGGGCCTGGTGCCGCCGACCGTGCTGCGGGACGGCCCGTACGGCGAGGGCATGGTGCAGCTGTGGATCGAGACCCCCGAGGAGGCCGGCGAAGGGCTCCTCGCCCTCGTCGAGGGGGACGAACCGGGCGACGGCTGGAAGGCCGTCGGCTTCGCCGAGGTGGGCGAGGGCCGCACCGCGCTGCTGGTGCACGCCGACGACACCCGGCTGCGCCGGCTGGCCGTCCTGGACGCCGTGATCAACAACGCCGACCGCAAGGGCGGCCACCTGCTGCCGGCCGCCGACGGGCACCTGTACGCCATCGACCACGGCGTGACCTTCAACACGGAGAACAAGCTGCGCACCCTCCTGTGGGGCTGGGCCGGCGAGCCGCTCACCGACGAGACCGCCGAGGTCCTCGGCAAGCTCTCCGCGGAGCTCGCCGACGGGGGTCTCGGGGCCCGGCTGGCCGAGCTCATCACGCCTGCCGAGCTCGACGCCCTGCGGGCCCGCGTCGCCGCGCTGCTGGGCTCAGGACGTCATCCCGAGCCCTCGGGGGAGTGGCCCGCGATCCCCTGGCCGCCCATCTGAAGGCCGGGGCCGGCCGTCCCGGGAGGACCCACCGTTCGTTTGTGGATCACGCGGGCGGTTAATCTCATGACATGCATGCCTGGCCCGCTTCCGACGTCCCTGCCCTCCCGGGCACCGGGCGCGACCTCCGCCTCCACGACACCGCGACCGGTGGCCCGGTAACCCTGAGCCCCGGTCCGGTCGCCCGCATCTACGTGTGCGGGATCACCCCCTACGACGCCACCCACATGGGTCACGCGGCCACCTACAACGCGTTCGACCTCGTGCAGCGCGTGTGGCTGGACACGAAGCGCCAGGTCCACTACGTCCAGAACGTCACCGACGTCGACGACCCGCTGCTGGAGCGGGCCGACAAGACCGGAGAGGACTGGACGGCCCTCGCCGAGCGCGAGACCACCCTGTTCCGCGAGGACATGACCGCGCTGCGGATGCTGCCGCCCGCTCACTACATCGGCGCCGTCGAGGCCATCCCGGGGATTGTCCCGCTGGTCGAGCGGCTACGCGAGGCCGGTGCGGCCTACGAGCTGGACGGCGACATCTACTTCCACGTCGACTCCGACCCGCACTTCGGCAGCGTCTCCCGCCTCGACGCGGCCGCCATGCGCGTGCTGTCGGCCGAACGCGGCGGCGACCCGGACCGCCCGGGCAAGAAGAACCCCGTCGACCCCGTGCTCTGGCTCGCCGCCCGTGAGGGGGAGCCCAGCTGGGACGGCGGCAGCCTGGGCCGGGGCCGCCCCGGCTGGCACATCGAGTGCGTCGCCATCGCCCTGGACCACCTCGGCATGGGCTTCGACGTGCAGGGCGGCGGCTCCGACCTCGCCTTCCCGCACCACGAGATGGGCGCCTCGCACGCCCAGGTGCTCACCGGCGAGTTCCCCATGGCGAAGGCCTACGTGCACGCCGGCATGGTCGGGCTGCACGGCGAGAAGATGTCCAAGTCCAAGGGCAACCTCGTCTTCGTCTCCCAGCTGCGCCGCGACGGGGTGGACGCGGCTGCCATACGGCTCAGCCTGCTGGCCCACCACTACCGCGAGGACTGGGAGTGGACCGACGCCGTGCTCGCCGACGCGGTGGAGCGGCTGGCCCGCTGGCGCGCCGCCGTCTCGCGGCCCGACGGCCCGCCGGCCGAGGCGCTGCTGGAGGAGATCCGCGAGGCGCTCGCCGACGACCTGGACGCCCCCGCCGCGCTCGCCGCCGTGGACCGCTGGGCCGCCCGGCAGGAAGCCGAGGGCGGCACGGACACAGGTGCCCCCGGCCTGGTCTCCCGCGCGGTGGACGCCCTGCTCGGCGTCGCGCTCTGACGCCGCGGGAGCTGCCCGGCCCACCGCCGCCCCGGCTCCCCTGACGAACGCGGACGGCCCGGCCGCCGCCCCTGTGCAGGGCGGCGGCCGGGCCGTGTCCGACGACGTGCCGGTCGGGTCACTCCCCGTCGGCGCCGTCCTCCTTCTCTTCCCGGTCGTCCTTGGGCTTCTGCGACATGTCCCGCAGGTAGGGGCCCGCGTCGGACTCGCCCGACTGCGGGTCGCGGCGCCGCAGGTAGCGCTCGAACTCGCGGGCGATGGCCTCGCCCGAGGCCTCCGGCAGCTCCGCCGTGTCGCGTGCCTCCTCCAGTGTCTGGACGTACTCGGCGACCTCGCTGTCCTCGGCCGCGAGCTGGTCCACGCCGACCTGCCAGGCACGCGCGTCCTCCGGCAGCTCGCCGAGCGGGATGCGCAGGTCCAGCAGGTCCTCCAGGCGGTTGAGCAGCGCCAGCGTCGCCTTCGGGTTCGGCGGCTGCGACACGTAGTGCGGCACGGCGGCCCACAGGCTCACCGCCGGGATGCCGGCGTGGGTGCAGGCCTCCTGGAGGATGCCGACGATGCCGGTGGGGCCCTCGTACCGGGACTCCTCCAGGCTGAGCGCGGTCGCCAGGTCCGGGTCGGAGGTGACGGCCGTGACCGGCACCGGACGGGTGTGCGGGGTGTCACCCAGGAGGGCGCCCATCACCACCACCATCTCGATGCCGAGCTCATGGGCGAAGCCCAGGATCTCGTTGCAGAACGAGCGCCAGCGCATGCTGGGCTCGATGCCCCGTACGAGGACGAGGTCGCGTGGCTTGGGGGTCTCGATGCGGATGACGGACAGCCGCGTGGTGGGCCAGGTGATCCGTCGCGTGCCGCCGTCCATCCAGACCGTGGGGCGGTTGACCTGGAAGTCGTAGTAGTCCTCGGCGTCCAGCGCGGCGAACACCTCGCCCTTGAACTCCCGGTCCAGATGCCCGACCGCGGCGGAGGCGGCGTCCCCGGCGTCGTTCCAGCCCTCGAACGCGGCCACCATGACCGGGTCGATCAGCTCGGGAACCCCCTCGAGCTCGATCACCCAGCGCCTCCTTCCGGCCGGAAGGGGGATGGTGCCACCCCCGCCGGCTGCCGTTCCTTCGCGTGCTGCACCAGCCTACGGCTTCACGAGACAGGTGCCGCCGCCTTCGTAGGGGGATGATCCCCAGAGTCATCCGACGTACGCGTCCGGTCAGCCACCGCTCCACGCCGAGCGGTACGCGGCCCAGTCCGCCGGCGTGGCGGCGAAGTCGACGTACAGGGCGAGCCCGAAGCGCTCGCGGGCGGGCGCCTCGCGGGCGAGGCCGAGCCGGGCGCCGCGCACGGCGGCCGTGACCGTCTCCGCCCAGGCGTGCCGGCCCAGGTTGTTCGTGTGGTACCCGGGCAGGCCCACGAGCAGGTCGGTGCCCGGCGGCGTCACCTCCAGGGCGAGGGCGGTCTGCTGGGCCACGTAGCCTCCGTAGAGGCCCTCCAGGGGGAGGGCGGTGTCGTAGGTCATCATCGCGACCTGGTCCACGCGCCGGGCCACCTGCCCGAAGTACCGCTGCGACCACCACTTGGGGTGGTGGAACAGCGGGCCGCTCACCGAGTGCAGGGAGGGCAGCGGGTCGATCTGGTGCGTCGCCACCGACAGCGGCACGCCACGGGCGGCGGTGAGCCGGTGCACCGAGTCCAGCAGCGAGAGGAAGCCCTCGTCGTCGGAGTGCATCGGCTCCAGGTCCAGGTGGACCCCGTCGAACCCGGCGGCCAGCACCTGGGCCGCGCTGTCCCGTACCCGGGCGCGGGTCGCCGCGTCGTCCAGGTGCAGGCCCTCGGAACCGTCGTGCGACAGGACCTGGCCGAGCCACGCCTGGACGCGCACCCCGGGCAGCGCGGTGTGCATCCGGCGGATCATGTCCCGCGCTCCCGGGTAGAGGCCCGCGTCGAGGCGGCCGTCGAACTCCAGGGGCCCGGTGTGCACGTACAGGTCCCGGGTGCCGCTGCCGCGCAACTCCCGGGCCAGCGTCTCGAGGTCGGCGCCGTCGCGGCCGCCGTCGACCCAGGCGTGCCCGAGCCACACCGCGTTCCGCTCACGGTTGACGCCGGCGCCGGACGGGTCGCCGGTGTACTCCAGGCGCAGGGCGACCCCGGCGGCGAGCACCGGGAGCAGGACGGCGAGGACGACCAGCAGCGCGCCGCGGCGCAGCGTACGGGCCGAGGGGCGGCGCAGGCGCAGCCGGGGGCGTGGATTCATCCGATCCCTCTTTTCGATCACTCTGACGAATGACCGGACGCACCCGGGCCCGGGGCGGTTCGCCCGCCGGCGGGATCCCGTGGGGACCCGCCGGGCCTCAGAGCGTGGACCGCAGCCACTGCTCCACGCTCGCGACGTGCACCGTCGCCCAGGACCGCGCCGCCTCCGCGTCCCGGTCCCGCAGGGCCGCCAGGATCGCGCGGTGCTCGTGCAGGGTGCGGCTCACCGCGTCCTCCTGCGTCAGCCCGCGCCAGATCCGGGCCCGCGTGGTCGGCCCGGACAGCCCGTCCAGCAGCGAGCACAGCACCGAGTTGCCCGAGGCCTGGACGATGCCGCGGTGGAACTCCAGGTCGCACGCGACCAGTTCCTCCACCGACGGTGCCGCCCCCAGCGCCTCCAACTGCTCGGTCAGCACGTCCAGCTGGGACTCGGCGATGCGCGCCGCCGCCATCGCGGTGGCCGCGGGCTCCAGGATGCGGCGCACCGCGAGGAACTCCAGCACGGTGTCGTCGCGGTGGAAGTCCACCACGAAACTCAGCGCCTCCAGCAGCAACTGCGGGTCCAGGCTGGTGACGTAGGTGCCGTCGCCCTGCCGTACGTCCAGGATCCTGATCAGGGACAGCGCACGGACCGCCTCGCGCAGGGAATTGCGCGACAGCCCGAGCTCCGCGGCCAGTTCGCTCTCCTTGGGGAGCCGGTCGCCGGGCCGCAGCGCGCCGGAGACGATCATCCCCTTGATCTTCTCGATCGCCTCGTCGGTGACCGCCATGAGCCCCTCGCCTCCCCGGACATCCGATGTATCGGGCCATTATGCCTGCACCACCGAAGAGCCGGGGCCTTCTGGCGGAGGTCCGATCCGCCGCCCCGCGACGTCCCGAACCGCGGAACGCCGAAAGGCCGTGCCCGCTGTCGCGGACACGGCCTTTGGCGTGTGAAATCACCGTCGGGACGACAGGATTTGAACCTGCGACCCCTTGACCCCCAGTCAAGTGCGCTACCAAGCTGCGCCACGTCCCGGTGACGTTCCCCGGGGCGCCGCCCCGGAAGATCACGTACAGAGGAGGATACCCGAACCTCGCTGATCAGCCGAATCGCTCGATGCGGATCCGGTCCAGCGGCTGTCCGGCGGCCGCCAGCAGGCGCGAGGCGTGCTCGGCGAAACCGTTGCCGCCGCAGACGTAGGCCTCCCAGCCGCCCGGTGGCGGCTCCGCGAGGTGCGGGGCCAGGTGGGCGGCGGTGAGGCGGCCCTGGGTGCGGGTGAGCAGCACGGTCGTCTCCGGTCCGTACTCGGCGGCGTAGATCAGGTCCTCGCGGGTGCGGGCCGAGACGATCAGCCGCAGCGGCACGTCCAGGCCGCGCAGCCGGCGGTGGCGCACCATCGACATCAGCGGGACCACCCCCGATCCGGCGCCCAGCAGCAGCGCCGGATGGTCCCCGGTCCAGGCGAAGAAGCCGCTGTGCGGGCCGCGGACCTCGACGGAGTCGCCCGGCCGGGCGACGGTGTGCAGGTGCCCGGACACCTCGCCGCCGGCCACGTGGTCGAGGGTCAGCTCGATGTGGCCGGAACCGTCGGGGGCGGAGGCGACCGAGTAGTTGCGCTGCGCCGTGTAACCGTCGGGGGCCGTGAGGCGCAGCGTCAGATACTGGCCGGGCAGGTGGCCCGCCCAGCCGGGCACCGCGAGCCGGAAGGTGGACGTGCGCGGGGTCTCGCGGCGGATCTGCGTGATCACCGCGCGGCGCCAGACCGAGGAGGCGGCCTCGGGGACCGCGATGCGGCCGGGCACGGCGAACCGGGCCGGCGGGACGAACGCCGGGGCGGGCGCGGGGGTGGAGAGGTCAGTCATGGGCGTAGCGCTGCTCCTGCCAGGGGTCGCCCCGGTGGTGGTAGCCGTTCTGCTCCCAGAAGCCCGACTCGTCGTGGTCGAGCAGGCGCAGGCCCGCGATCCACTTGGTGCTCTTCCAGAAGTACAGGTGCGGGACGATCAGCCGGGCCGGGCCGCCGTGCTCGGGGGCGAGGGGAGCGCCGTCGTACTCCCAGGCGATCCAGGCGCGGCCGCCGGTGACGTCCGTGAGCGGCAGGTTGGCGGCGTAGCCGGTGTGGGACCAGGCGACGACGTGGGTGGCGGCGGGGGAGGGGCGCACGGCCTCCAGGAAGGCGTCGACCGACACCCCGCCGAAGCGCACGCCGAACTTGGACCAGCCGGTCACACAGTGGATGTCGCCCCGGTACGCGGAGCCGGGCAGCGCGTGGGCCGCTTCCCAGTCCCAGGTGTGCGGGCGGTCCACCAGCCCGTCCACCCGGAACGTCCAGTCCCCGGCCGCGATCGTGGGCGTGACCTCGGCGGACAGGACCGGCCACGTGTCGCGGGCGTCGTACTGGCCGGGCGGCAGCCGCGGGTCGCGGTCGGCGGCGCGGCCGCGCCCGGTGAAGCCGCGGGTGGGTTCGACGTCCGAGGTCATGCGGGGTGCTCCAGCTCGAGCTCCTCCAGCTCGCGCAGCGCGGCCGGTTCGTCGAGGGTGAGCAGCACACGATCGCGCATGAGGACCTGGCCGTCGACGACGGTGTCCCGTACGTCCGCGGCCGCGGCCGCGTACGCCAGCATCGACCAGGGGTCGTGGCGCGGCGTGAGGTGCGGCCCGCCGAGGTCGAGGACGGCCAGGTCGGCGCGCTTGCCCGGCTCCAGGGAGCCGAGGTGGTCGGCGAGGCCCAGCGCGCGGGCGGCCTCGATCGTCGCCATCCGCACCGCCTGTTCCGCGCCGACGGCGGTCGGGTCGCCTGCGGCCTTGTGCACCAGCGCGGCGGTCCGCACCGCGCCCAGGACGTCGAGGGTGTTGGAGCTCACCGCACCGTCGGTGCCGAGGCCCACGGTGACCCCGGCGGCCAGCAGCTCCGGGACACGGGCGATGCCGCAGCCCAGCTTCAGGTTGGAGACCGGGCAGTGCGCGACGGACGTGCCCGTCCTGGCCAGGGCGGCGATCTCGTCGTCGGTCAGGTCCACGGCGTGCGCCAGCAGCACGTCGGGCCCGAGGACCCCGAGGGAGTCCAGCAGCTCGACCGGCCGCTTGCCGTGCGCCCCGGCCACCATCGCGACCTCGGCCGCGTTCTCCGCCGCGTGGACGTGCAGCAGCGCGCCGTGCTCGCGGGCGAGCGCGGTGATCGCGACGAGCTGCTCGGGGTCGAGGGTGTAGGCGCTGTGCGCGAAGACCACCGGGCGGGTGCCCGGCGCCCGGCCGGTGCGCGCGGCCAGGTCGGCCGCGGCCCAGGCCATGCGGTCGCCGTACGGCCGGCCGTCCGGCGGCCCGGGCACGTCCATGAAGGTCGGACCGGCCAGCAGCCGCCAGCCCGCCGCCCGCGCGGCCTCCTCGGCGGCCTCGTGGAACCAGTACATGTCCAGGCCCGTGGTGACCCCGGCCCGTACGCTCTCCGCCACGGCCACCCGCACCCCCGCGGCCACCGCCCGCGGCGACAGCAGCTCGGCCTCGCGGGGGATCACCCGGGCCAGGAACTCCTGCAGGTCGACGTCGTCGGCGCAGCCCCGCAGCAGGGTCATCGCCAGGTGGGTGTGCGTGTTGACCAGCCCGGGGAGCACCAGGCACCCCGAGGCGTCGATCTCCTCGGCGGCCCGGTACGCCGCGCGCACCTGCGCCGTCGGTCCCACGGCGAGGATCTCGCCGTCCCGGACGGCGACCGCGCCGTCGGTGACGACGGTGCCCGCAGCGTCGACGGTCAGCACATCGCCGCCGTGCACCAGCAGATCGGCGTCCTGAGCGCTCACTTCTCGTCGCTTCCGTACTCGGTGGCCAGCAGATGCAAGGCGTCCAACGTTACCCGGCTGCCGCGGGCGACCCCCTCGGCGACCACCGCCCGGTGCGGGTCGTAGCCGCCGGTGGCCTCCACGTCGACCAGGTCGTCGGCGTTGGCGCCGTCGACGACGAGCGCGCCGCCGGCCACCAGGCCGCGCGTCGAGGCCAGCACCAGCAGGGCCGACAGCTCCATCTCGATCGCGGCGATCCCTGCCGCCGCGTACGCCGCGCCGGGCAGCGGCAGGAAACCCGGCTGGAAGGCCGCACGCGTCCACACCACGCCCCGGTGGTACGGCGCCCCCGCCGCCCGTGCCGCCCGCTGCAGCGCCAGCACCGCCTCCGGCGTCGCGAACGCCGGGTACTCCGGCGGCAGCAACTGCTGGGTGACCCCGTCGTCCCGCACCGCGGCCTCGGCGATCACCAGGTCGCCGTCCCCTATCCCGGCGCGGATGGCGCCCGCCGTGCCGAGGCGCAGGATCGTACGGACGCCGGCGTCCGCCAGCTCCTGGAACAGGCACATCGCCCCCGGCCCGCCGACCCCGTGCGAGGACACCACGACGGGGGTGCCCTTCCAGGCGCCGGCGAAGGTGCGGTACTCGCGGTGGTGCGACACCTCATGCGGGTCCGTGAGCAGGGAGGCCACCTCCGCCGCGCGCGCCGGGTCGCCCACGACGACCGCGTGCGCGGGCAGCCCGGAGCGCGGGATGCGGGAGATGGGCAGCTGATCCGTGGTCATCGGGCCTCCGGGCCGGGCGGGACGATGCTGTGCGGATCACCTTAGGACCCCGGCTCAGGCCGTCCGACGCCGGAGCAGCGCGAAGCAGGCCCAGCAGGCGAGGGCGGCCAGGGCCAGCACGATGCCGGTCTCGACGAGCTGCAGGGGCCAGTAGTGCGAGGCGGGATGGACGAGCGCCTGCGCATCCCCGAGCCCGACGCCGTCGACAGGCTTGTCCACGCGTTCCGCCGTCCAGTCCGTGGCACCGAGGTGTGACAGGCCGGTCCGGACCTTCGGCCACAGCGCGGAGCGGTACAGCCCCGCCGTGACGAGCACGAGGGAGGTGCCGAAGAAGGCCAGGCCCAGTCCGCTGAGCGTGCGCCGCATCAGCATCCCGGCCAGCGCGCCCAGAACCAGGGCGAGCAGCACGTGCGCGACCAGGACCGGGCCGGTGGAGAGGAAGATGTCGTTCTCGTACCAGCCGGGGCGGTCCTGCGGGTGGCCCGTGCTCCACACCCACCGGAAGAGCAGCGTCAGGCCGGTCGTGCCACCGGTCAGCAGCAGGGCCGGTACGGCGAGCTTGGCGGCGAGCCAGCGCGTGGGGGTGACCGACTGGACCCAGGCGAGCGCGGCGGTCCCCCGCTCCAGTTCCCGGCCGACGAGGGCGCCACCGGCGAACACCGCGACCGCGAGCGGAAGGAGCGCCATCACGCGGCCCTGCAGGTGGAGGGGGACGTAGGCGTCGAACGGCTCCGGGTCGACGCAGCGCGGGGCGCAGGCGGGGTCGTACCGCGGGTCCCCCGCGCTCAGCCACAGGGCGCGAAGGAGCCAGCCGGATCCGGCCGCCACGAAGGCGATCCACAGCCACAGGGCCACGCGGTGCAGGCGCACCACCGACCGGGTCAGGCCGGACAGGACGGGCGGGCGCGGCGATGGGGCGACGGCGGTCATACGACGGCCTCCTGGCGGGACACGGGTGCGGGCGTGGCGTCGGCGGTGAGCAGGGCGGGCGCCCCGGGATTGCGCAGATGGGCCAGGACCAGCTCCTCGAGGGTGGGTTCCTCCACCAGCCAGTCGCCGTCCTCCAGCGCTCCGGCGGGGCGGACCAGCGCGGTGCGTCCGCGCCCGTTGACGTGTTCCTGGACGACGGTGTGGGGGCCGAAGTCCCCGCCGGTGCCGGTGACGCGGCGGTGCGCGGCCAGCAGGTCGTCGGTGTCGCCGGCCAGCCGGACCCGGCCCTCGCCGAGGAGCAGCAGGTGGTCGCAGACGCCGTCGAGTTCGGCGACGACGTGCGAGGAGATCACGATGGTCGTACCGCGCTCGGCCGCCGTGGCCATGAGGGCGCCGGTCAGCTCGTGGCGGGCGAGCGGGTCGAGGTCGGCCATCGGCTCGTCCAGGAGCAGCAGTTCGGCCCGCTTGCCCAGGGCCAGGGCGAGCGCGACGCGGGTGCGCTGACCTCCCGACAGGGCACGGACGCGGTCGCGGGGCGTCAGGCCGCCGCCGTACGCGACGCGTTCGGCGGCCTCCCGGTCCCAGTGGCCCGGGTTGAGCTCGGCGCCGAGCCGCAGCGTCGCCGCCACGGTGAGCTGTGGGTGGAGCGGCTTGTCCTGGGCGACGTAGGCGAGCCGGGTGCGGGCCGCGCCGGGGGTCGTACCCCACACGCGCAGCTCCCCCTCGGTGGGCCGCAGCAGTCCCGCGGCGAGCGCCAGCAGTGTCGACTTGCCCGCGCCGTTGGGCCCGACGAGCGCGCAGATCCGGCCGGCCGGCAGCCGGAAGGAACAGTCCCGCAGGACGGGGTCCCGTCCCCACGCGTACCGCAGACCGAGCCCGGCCGCCTCGACGGCGGCCGTTTCCTGATTCATCTCTCCCCCTCGGAGAACTCCTGGTCGAGCACGGAGTGGAACAGCGCCGCGGCGTCCTCGCGGTCGAGCCCGGCGGCACGCGCGCGGCGCATCCAGTCGGTCAGTTCGCCCGCGAGCGGCGAGTCGGCCGGGCCGGCGCCCAGCGACTTCTGGACGAAGGTGCCCAGGCCCCGGCGCGCCTCCACCAGGCCCTCGCGCTCCAGTTCGCGGTAGGCCTTGAGCACGGTGTTGGGGTTGACGGCGGTCGCCTCGACGACCTCGCGGGCCGTCGGCAGCCGGTCGCCGGGCTCCAGCAGGCCCAGCCGCAGGGCCTGTTTGGTCTGCTGGACGATCTGGAGGTACGTGGCGACACCGCTGCGGCGGTCGATGCGGAACTCGACCATGCGCGAAACACCCTTTCACTAAGCAAGTGGTGAAAGGGTGGGGCCTGGACTGACGTCCTGTCAAGCCGCGGACGGGGCGGGGCGAGGGCGGCCGGCCGGGACGCTTCGGCGTGCGCCGAAACGTCCGGGGGCCATGCTGGGGACATGGTGCGAAACGACCACGCGGGAAGTGCCCTCGCCGCCCTCGCGGCACTGCTCGCCGACGAGACGCGGGCCGCGATGTGCCTGGCGCTGCTCGACGGCCGGGCCTGGACCGCGGGGGAGCTGGCCCGCCACGCCGGAGTGGCGCCCTCGACCGCCAGCGAGCACCTCGGCCGGCTCGTCGCGGGCGGGCTGCTCACCGAGGAACGCCAGGGCCGCCACCGCTACGTACGCCTCGCCGACGCCCGTACCGCGCAGCTCGTCGAGGACCTCGCCGCGCACGCCGGGCCGCCGCCCGCCGCGCCCCGCACCCTCGGGCAGGCGGGCGCCGGGAGCGCCATGGCCCGCGCCCGTACCTGCTACGACCACCTCGCGGGACGCCTGGGCATCCTCGTCACGGACGCCATGACCGACCGCGGACTGCTCCGGCAGAGCACCGGCTTCGCCCTCACCGACGCGGGCGTGGAGTGGTTCACCGGGCTCGGCGTCGACCTGGCCGCCGCACGCACCGGCCGACGCCCGCTCGCCCGGCCCTGCCTGGACTGGACGGAGCGCCGGCCGCACCTGGCGGGCGTCGCCGGGGCCGCGCTGTGCGGGCACGCCCTCGCGTCCGGCTGGTGCGTGCGCATCGGCAGCGGCCGCGCCGTCAAGCTCACCGCGCGGGGCCGCACGGCCCTCCACACCCACCTGGGCATCGCGCCCGACGCCCTGGAGGCACCCACCCCATGAACCGCTTCGAGGCCTTCCGCGCCCTCCACCGTGCCGGGCGCCCGCTCTTCCTGCCCAATGCCTGGGACCGCGCATCCGCGGCCGCACTCGCCGCCCGCGGCTTCCCCGCGATCGGCACCACCAGCCTGGGCGTCGCCGCCGCGGCGGGACTGCCGGACGCGGTCGGCGCCACCCGCGAGACGACCCTGTGGCTCGCCCGCGACCTCGTCCGGCTGCCCGTCCTGGTCAGCGTCGACATCGAGGGGGGCTTCGGCTCCACGCCCGAGGACGTCGCCGAACTCGCCGCCGCCTTCGAACGGCTGGGCGTCGCGGGCGTCAACATCGAGGACGGCCGCCCCGGCGGAGCGGGCCTGACCGACCCCGCCGAGCAGGGCGAGC
Organism: Streptomyces sp. NPDC001902; assembly: GCF_042891295.1. Lineage (NCBI taxonomy): Bacteria > Bacillati > Actinomycetota > Actinomycetes > Kitasatosporales > Streptomycetaceae > Streptomyces > Streptomyces sp. NPDC001902. The sequence goes on from NZ_JBIATA010000020.1 coordinate 166,584, forward strand.
TCATCGCCGCGGTCAAACGCACCGCCCCCGGGCTCTTCGTCAACGCCCGCACCGACACCTACTGGCTGGGCACCGCCGGGCAGGACCCGCAGGACGAGACCCGCCGCCGTGCCGCCGCCTACCTCGCCGCCGGCGCCGACGGGATCTTCGTGCCTGGCCTGGCGGACGAGAGCGTCATCGCCGCGCTCGCGGCCGACCTCGGCGCCCCGCTCAACGTCCTGCTCCCGCCGGGCGGCCCCGGGCTGCCGCGCCTTGCCGCCCTCGGGGTGAGCCGGGTCAGCACCGGCTCGCTGCTCTTCCGCGCCGCGCTCCACGCCGCCGTGGAGACCGCCGGGCACGCCGAGCGCGGCACACCGCTCCCGGCGGGACTGCCCTCGTACGCCGACGCCCAGGACCTCGCGGCCGCCTACGCGCCGGTGGAAACGCGGCGGCCCGGACGCCCGGGGTGAGCGGGGAGGTCCTGCCGCTCACCCCGGGACGCCCGGGCCCACGGGTCGGGGGTGTCAGTCGCGCCGGCCGGCCAGCAGCGACTCGACCCGCTCCCGGACGTCCGCGGTGTCCAGGCCGCGCACCGTCACGGTGGTGCGGCGACGCAGCACGTCGTCCGCCGTCTGCGCCCACTCGTGGTCGCGGGCGTACACGACCTGGGCCCAGATCTCCGGGCCGTCGGGGTGGATCCGCTCCCCGAGCGCCGGGTCCTCGTTGACCAGCCGGGCGATGTCGAAGGACAGCGCGCCGTAGTGGGTGGCGAGGTGGCGTGCCGTCAGCGGGTCCAGGCGCCGCCCCGGCTCCCGGTCGACCAGCAGCCGGTGGGCGACCGCGTTGGGGTTGGCGACGCCCGGCAGCGGGACCCGCCTGGGCAGGTGGTCCAGCGGCTCCATGTCCTCGTTCAGCGGACCGCCGGGCAGCTTGGCGAGCTTGGCCATCACGGTGCGGCCGATGTGCCGGTACGTCGTCCACTTGCCGCCCGCCACCGACAGCATGCCGCCGCTGCCCTCGGTGACGACGGTCTCGCGCTTGGCCTTCTCCACGCCGCCGGGGCCGCCGGGCAGCACCCGCAGGCCCGCGAAGGCGTAGGTGATCAGGTCGCGGGACAGGTGCTCGTCGCGCACCGAGTGGGCGGCCTCGTCCAGGATCTGCGTGATGTCGGCCTCGGTGGCCCGCACGTCGGCCGGGTCGCCGGTGTACTCCTCGTCGGTGGTGCCCAGCAGCAGCTGGTCCTCCCACGGCAGGGCGAACGTGATGCGGTACTTGTCGATGGGGGTCGCCATGGCGGCCCGCCACGGGGCCTTGCGCCTCAGGACGATGTGGGCGCCCTTCGACAGCCGGATGCTGGGGGCGGCGCCCTTGTCCTCCATCCGCCGCAGGTGGTCGACCCACGGGCCGGTCGCGTTGAGCACCAGCCGCGCGTCGACGCCGAACTCGGTGCCGTCCAGACGGTCCTTCAGGTCGGCGCCGGTGACCCGGCCGTGGGTGAAGCGCAGGCCGGTGACCTCGGCGTGGTTGAGGACGACGGCGCCCGCCTCGACGGCGGCGCGCACCGTCATGACCGCCATCCGCGAGTCGTTCATCTGGTGGTCGTAGTAGACCGCGACGGCCTTGAGGTTCTCCGTGCGCAGGGCGGGGTTGGCGGCCGCCGCCCTGGCCGGGGAGATGATCCGGCCGACCCCGTCGCCGAAGGCGGACAGCGCCGAGTAGGCGAAGACCCCCGCCCCGAGCTTGGCGGCACCGACCGGGCCGCCCCGGTAGACCGGCAGGTGGAAGGTGAGCGGGTTGACCAGGTGCGGAGCCACGTCCCTGGCCAGGACCCGCCGTTCCATGTGGTTCTCCGCCACCAGCTTGACCGCGCCGGTCTGCAGGTAGCGCAGACCGCCGTGGACGAGCTTGGAGGAGGCGGAGCTGGTGGCGCCGGCGAAGTCGCCGGCGTCCACCATCGCGACCCGCAGCCCCGACTGCGCGGCGTGCCAGGCCACGGAGGTGCCCAGGATGCCGCCGCCGATGACCAGCAGGTCGTAGGTGGCGCGGCTCAGCAGTTCCCGGGTCTCGGCGCGGCCCGGGTTACGGCCGGCGGTCGGACGCGTCCCGAGGGCCGGGACGCGCTGCAGGGTGGTCATGATCGGTTCACTTCTCCTCTTCGATCCAGCCCATGGTCCGCTCGACGGCCTTGAGCCAGTCCTTGTACTCGCGGTCGCGGACGTCGGCGTCCATGCGGGGGGTCCATTCGGCGGCCCGGCGCCAGTTGGCGCGCAGTTCGTCGGTGTCCGACCAGAAGCCCACGGCCAGACCGGCGGCGTAGGCCGCGCCCAGGCAGGTGGTCTCGGCGACCAGCGGACGCACGACGGGCGCGTCCAGGAAGTCGGCGAGGGTCTGCATCAGCAGGTTGTTGGCGGTCATGCCGCCGTCGACCTTGAGCGCGGTGAGCTCCACGCCCGAGTCCTTGGTCATGGCGTCGACGATCTCCCTGGTCTGCCAGGCGGTCGCCTCCAGCACGGCGCGCGCGATGTGGGCCTTGGTGACGTACCGGGTGAGGCCGGCGATCACACCGCGGGCGTCGGAGCGCCAGTACGGGGCGAACAGACCGGAGAAGGCGGGCACGAAGTACGCGCCGCCGTTGTCCTCGACCGACAGGGCCAGGGTCTCGATCTCGGCCGCGGTCTTGATCAGGCCCATCTGGTCGCGCATCCACTGCACCAGCGAGCCGGTGACCGCGATCGAGCCCTCCAGGGCGTACACCGGCTTCTGGTCGCCGATGCGGTAGCCGACGGTGGTGATCAGGCCGTTGTAGCTGTTGATCGGCTTCTCGCCGGTGTTCATCAGCAGGAAGGTGCCGGTGCCGTAGGTGGACTTGGCCTCGCCCTCGGAGTAGCAGGTCTGGCCGAAAAGGGCCGCCTGCTGGTCGCCGAGCGCGGACGCGACCGGCACGCCGGCCAGGGCGCCGGAGGCGGCCGTGCCGTACACCTCGGCGGAGGAGCGGATCTCCGGCAGAACCGCGGCGGGCACGCCGATGGACTCCAGGATCTTGTGGTCCCAGTCGAGGGTGTGCAGGTTCATCAGCAGCGTGCGGGAGGCGTTGGTCACGTCGGTGACGTGGTGTCCGCCGTTGACCCCGCCGGTGAGGTTCCAGATCACCCAGCTGTCCATGGTGCCGAAGAGGATCTCGCCGGCCTCGGCGCGCTCGCGCAGGCCCTCGACGTTGTCGAGCAGCCAGCGGATCTTCGGGCCGGCGAAGTACGAGGCCAGCGGCAGGCCGGTCTCGCGGCGGAAGCGGTCCTGGCCGACGTTGCGGCCCAGCTCCTTGCACAGGGCGTCGGTACGGGTGTCCTGCCAGACCAGCGCGTTGTGCACCGGCTCGCCGGTGTTCTTGTCCCACAGGACGGTGGTCTCGCGCTGGTTGGTGATGCCGATCGCCTTGACGTCGGCGGAGGTGATGCCGGCCTTGCTGACGGCCTCCTCGACGACCTCCTGGACGTTCCTCCAGATCTCGGCGGCGTCGTGCTCGACCCACCCCGGCTTGGGGAAGATCTGCTCGTGCTCCTTCTGCCCGACCGAGACGATCCGGCCGTCCTTGTCGAAGATGATGCAGCGCGATGACGTGGTGCCCTGGTCGATGGCCGCGATGAACGGGCCTGTGGTGTGGGCGTCGGTCACGGTGTGCTCCTCAGGTCCTTGGGATGTCGGGGGCTGCTTCTCAGAATGCGATCTTGTAGAGGCCGGCCGCGAGGACCGAACCCACGATCGGGCCGACGACGGGTATCCAGGCGTAGCGCCAGTCGGAGCCACCCTTGTTGGGCAGCGGCAGCAGTGCGTGCACGATGCGCGGACCGAGGTCGCGTGCGGGGTTGATGGCGTACCCGGTCGGCCCGCCGAGCGAGAGGCCGATGCCGACGACGACCAGTGCGACCATCAGGGTGCCGGTACCGGAGACCGCCAGGCCCTTGGTGAGGCCGAGGGTCAGGATGAACAGCACCAGGACGAAGGTGCCGATGATCTCCGTGGCGAGGTTCTGCGCGACGTTGCGGATCTCGGGGCCGGTGGAGAATATGCCCAGCACCGGGCCGGGGCCCGTGGTCTGCTTCTCGGCCGCCGCGGTGGCCTGCGCCCCCGGACCGCCGGTGATCTCGGCGTCCGTCAGGTGGGCCTGGAACTGGCCGTAGTAGGTGATCCACACCAGGGTCGCGCCGATCATCGCGCCGAGCATCTGGCCGGCCAGGTAGACCGGGACCTTGCTCCACTCGCCGCTGTCGACCGCGAGGCCGATCGTGACGGCCGGGTTCAGATGGGCGCCGGAGAGGGAACCGGAGATGTAGGCGCCGGCCAGGACCGCGAAGCCCCAACCGAAGGTGATGGCCACCCAGCCGGCGTTACGGGCCTTGGAGCTCTTGAGGGTGACAGCCGCGCAGACGCCGCCGCCGAGGAGGATCAGAACAGCGGTACCGATGGTCTCGCCGATGAAGATGTGCTCGCTGGACATGCGACTCCTTTGTCCTTCGTCCAGGGGAAGGCGAACTCCGGTCCCGTTCCGGAATTCGTGGGCCTGTCACCAGGCCCTCGGCGGTCCCACGGTTACGTCCACCTTACCGACTCCGTCGGCTGGTGTTCGACAATGTCGACCGTCGAACGAGAGTGTTCTCCTGCGCAACCACGCGCGTCAAGGGTTCGTCAGGTTGCGGAAAGGTCTCCGAGTCGGGTCCCGGCCGGCGTCAGAAGCGGCCGGCGCCCAGGTCGCGGGAGACCGCCCTGGCGCAGTCCCGCACGGCCGCGACCAGCTGCGGCCGGATCTCGCCGTCCGCGCAGACCCGTTCGACCGCCCCGGTGACGGCCACCGCGCCCACGGGCATGCGGTGCCGGTCGTGGATGGGGGCGGCGATGGACGCCACCCCGTCCCAGGTCTCCTCCAGGTCCGAGCCCCAGCCCCGGGCGCGGGTGAGGTCCAGCACACCCTCGAAGTCCGCGTCCCCGGTGATCGTGCGCGCGGTCAGCTGCTCGCGCTTCAGCTCGACCGCCTCGCCGTGCGCCACCGGGTCGTAGGCGGAGAGCACCTTGCCCAGCGCGCTGCTGTGGAGCGGGTGCATCGCCCCGACCTCCAGCACCTGACGGCTGTCGTCGGGGCGGAAGACGTGGTGGACGATGAGCACCCCCTGCTGGTGCAGGACGCCCAGGTAGACCGCCTCGCCACTGGAGCGGGCCAGGTCGTCGGTCCACACCAGGGCGCGGGCCCGCAGCTCGTGCACGTCCAGGTAGCTGTTGCCCAGCCGCAGCAGCTCGGCCCCCAGCTGGTAGCGGCCCGAGACCGGGTCCTGCTCGACGAAGCCCTCCTGCTGCAGCGTGCGCAGGATGCCGTGCGCCGTGCCCTTCGCCAGGCCCAGGGAGGAGGCCACGTCCGACAGGCCGAGCCTGCGCTCGCCGCCGGCCAGCAGGCGCAGGATCGCGGCCGCCCTGGCGAGCGACTGGATGGGACCTGGCATGAACAACCCCTCCGTAAGAAACGACCAAACGCCGAGATGGCAGGTTCGACAATGCTGAACGCTGTCAGACGATGCCGACCGTCATCATCCCAGAGAAGAGTGTGGCACCGCCGTCCGCCCCTCGGAATGCCCCGCGGCGGAATCCGGGGTCTTGGCTACGCTGGCCTGGTGTGTACCAGCAGCACCGGCGCACACCAAGCCGACAGCCGTCGCACTCCAGGGAGCACACCCATGGCCCAGCCGTCCCTTCCGTCCAACAGCGGTGCCCGAGGCGCAGCACTGCGAGAGGCCCTGGCGACCCGGGTGGTCGTCGCAGACGGGGCGATGGGCACGATGCTCCAGGCGCAGAATCCCACCCTCGACGACTTCCAGGGGCACGAGGGCTGCAACGAGGTCCTCAACGTCTCCCGCCCCGACATCGTCGCCTCCGTCCACCGCGAGTACTTCGCCGTCGGCGTGGACTGCGTGGAGACCAACACCTTCGGCGCCAACTTCTCCGCCCTCGGCGAGTACGACATCCCCGACCGGATCGTCGAGCTGTCCGAGGCCGGCGCCCGGATCGCCCGCGAGGTCGCCGACGAGTTCACCGCCGCGGACGGCCGGCAGCGCTGGGTCATCGGCTCCATGGGCCCCGGCACCAAGCTGCCCACCCTCGGCCACATCGGCTACGGCGCCCTGCGCGACGCGTACGAGCAGAACGCGGCCGGGCTCCTCACCGGCGGTGCCGACGCGCTGGTCGTGGAGACCACCCAGGACCTGCTGCAGACCAAGGCCGCGGTCATCGGCGCCCGCCGGGCCCTGGAAGCGGCCGGTCTCGACGCGCCGCTGATCTGCTCGGTCACCGTCGAGACCACCGGCACCATGCTGCTGGGCTCCGAGATCGGGGCCGCGCTCACCGCACTGGAACCGCTCGGCATCGACATGATCGGCCTGAACTGCGCCACCGGCCCCGCCGAGATGAGCGAGCACCTGCGCTACCTGGCCCGGCATGCCGGCATCCAGCTCTCGTGCATGCCGAATGCGGGCCTCCCCGTCCTCGGCAAGGACGGCGCACACTACCCGCTGACCCCCAGCGAACTCGCCGACGCCCAGGAAGCCTTCGTCCGCGAGTACGGGCTCTCCCTGGTCGGCGGCTGCTGCGGCACCACCCCCGAGCACCTGCGCCAGGTCGTCGAGCGCGTCCGCGGCCACGAGATCACCCCGCGCGCGCCGCGCCCCGAGCCGGGCGCCTCCTCGCTCTACCAGACCGTCCCCTTCCGCCAGGACACCTCGTACCTCGCCATCGGCGAGCGCACCAACGCCAACGGCTCCAAGAAGTTCCGCGAGGCCATGCTGGACGGCCGCTGGGACGACTGCGTGGAGATGGCCCGCGAGCAGATCCGCGAGGGCGCCCACCTGCTCGACCTGTGCGTCGACTACGTCGGTCGCGACGGCGTCGCCGACATGAACGAGATCGCCGGACGCCTGGCCACCGCCTCCACCCTGCCGATCGTGCTGGACTCCACCGAGCCCGAGGTGCTCCGCGCGGGCCTGGAGAAGCTCGGCGGCCGCGCCGTGATCAACTCCGTCAACTACGAGGACGGCGACGGCCCCGACTCCCGCTTCGCCCGCACCACCCGCCTCGCCGCGGAACACGGCGCCGCCCTGATCGCCCTCACCATCGACGAGGAGGGCCAGGCCCGCACGCCCGAGAGCAAGGTGGCCGTGGCCGAGCGGCTCATCGCGGACCTGACCGGCAACTGGGGCATCGACGAGAGCGACATCATCGTCGACTGCCTGACCTTCACCATCGCCACCGGCCAGGAGGAGTCCCGCAAGGACGGCATCGCCACGATCGAGGCGATCCGCGAACTCAAGCGCCGCCACCCGCAGGTGCAGACCACGCTCGGGCTGTCCAACATCTCCTTCGGCCTCAACCCGGCCGCCCGCATGGTGCTCAACTCGGTCTTCCTCCACGAGTGCGTCGAGGCCGGCCTGGACTCGGCGATCGTGCACGCCTCCAAGATCTCGCCGATCGCCCGCATCCCCGAGGAGCAGCGCGAGGTCGCCCTGGACCTGGTGTACGACCGGCGCCGCGAGGGCTACGACCCGCTGCAGCGCTTCCTGGAGCTCTTCGAGGGCGTCGACACCAAGTCCGTCAAGGCCGGCCGAGCCGAGGAACTGGCGGCGCTGCCGCTGGAGGAGCGCCTGCAGCGGCGCATCATCGACGGCGAGAAGAACGGCCTGGAGGCCGACCTGGACGAGGCCCTGACCTCGCGTCCCGCCCTCGAGATCGTCAACGACACCCTCCTGGAGGGCATGAAGGTCGTCGGCGAGCTCTTCGGCTCCGGCCAGATGCAGCTGCCGTTCGTCCTGCAGTCGGCCGAGGTGATGAAGACCGCCGTCGCCCACCTCGAACCGCACATGGAGAAGTCCGACGCCTCCGGCAAGGGCACCATCGTGCTGGCCACCGTCCGCGGCGACGTCCACGACATCGGCAAGAACCTCGTGGACATCATCTTGTCCAACAACGGCTACAACGTCGTCAACCTCGGCATCAAGCAGCCTGTCTCGGCGATCCTCGACGCCGCGCACGAGCACTCCGCCGACGTCATCGGCATGTCCGGCCTGCTGGTGAAGTCCACGGTGATCATGAAGGAGAACCTGGAGGAGCTGAACCAGCGCGGCCTCGCCGCCACCTACCCGGTCATCCTCGGCGGCGCCGCCCTCACCCGGGCCTACGTCGAGCAGGACCTCCACGAGCTCTACCAGGGCGAGGTCCGCTACGCCCGCGACGCCTTCGAGGGACTGCGCCTGATGGACGCCCTCATCGCCGTCAAGCGCGGAGTGCCCGGCGCCACCCTCCCCGAGCTGAAGCAGCGCCGGGTGGCCGCCCGCGCGGGCGTCGTGCCCGAGCCCGAGGAGAACCGGGGCCAGATCCGCTCCGACGTCGCCGTCGACAACCCGGTGCCGACCCCGCCGTTCTGGGGCTCCCGCGTCGTCAAGGGCATCCCGCTCAAGGACTACGCGTCCTGGCTGGACGAGGGCGCCCTGTTCAAGGGCCAGTGGGGGCTCAAGCAGTCCCGTACCGGCGGCCCCACCTACGAGGAGCTGGTGGAGACCGAGGGCCGTCCGCGGCTGCGCGGGCTGCTGGACCGCCTGCAGAGCGAGGGGCTGCTCGAGGCCGCCGTCGTCCAGGGCTACTTCCCCTGCGTCTCCAAGGGCGACGACCTGATCATCCTCCACGAGGACGGCACCGAGCGGACCCGGTTCACCTTCCCGCGTCAGCGCCGCGGCCGCCGGCTGTGCCTGGCCGACTTCTTCCGTCCCGAGGAGTCCGGCGAGACCGACGTGGTCGGCCTGCAGGTCGTCACCGTCGGCAACCGGATCTCCGAGGCGGCCAACGAGCTGTTCGCCGCCGACGCCTACCGCGACTACCTCGAGCTGCACGGCCTGTCCGTCCAGCTCGCCGAGGCCCTGGCCGAGTACTGGCACGCCCGGGTCCGCGCCGAGCTCGGCTTCGCCGGGGAGGACCCGGCCGCGATGGAGGACATGTTCGCCCTGAAGTACCGGGGCGCCCGCTTCTCGCTGGGCTACGGCGCCTGCCCCGACCTGGAGGACCGGGCCAAGATCGCGGAGCTGCTGGAGCCCGAGCGGATCGGGGTCCGGCTGTCGGAGGAGTTCCAGCTCCATCCGGAGCAGTCCACCGACGCGATCGTCATCCATCACCCGGAGGCCAAGTACTTCAACGCGCGGTAGTCGGACGTACGTCGTACACTGGACGGTCCGATACGGCACCTGGCCGGTCGCACGCCCCCACCACCCGGGCGCGAGGCGACCGGCCTTTGTGCCCCCTGAACGCAGAGGAGTGGGGCGCATGACGAGCGGTATTCCCGCCACCGAGATCCGGCCGGCCCGGGAGGCAGGCCTGCAGGCCGTGCTCCTGGACATGGACGGCACGCTGGTCGACACCGAGGGTTTCTGGTGGAACGCGGAGGTCGAGGTCTTCGCGGAGCTCGGCCACGTGCTGGACGACACCCACCGTGAGGTCGTCGTCGGCGGTCCCATGACCCGCAGCCTCGGACACCTCATCTCGGTCACCGGGACGGACGCCACGCTCGCCGAGCTGTCCGCGCTGATCAACCTGCGTTTCGTCGAGCTCATCGGCCGCGGCGTGCCGCTGATGCCGGGCGCCCAGCGCCTGCTCACCGAACTGGCCGCGCACGGGGTGCCCGCAGCCCTGGTGTCCGCCTCCCACCGGCGCATCATCGACGCCGTCATGCTCTCCCTCGGCTCCCACCACTTCGCCTTCTCCCTCGCCGGGGACGAGATCGAGCGGACCAAGCCGCACCCCGACCCGTACCTGACGGCGGCGGCACGGCTGGGCGCGGACCCGGCACGGTGCGTGGTCGTCGAGGACACCCCCACCGGGGTCGAGGCCGCCGAGGCCGCCGGCTGCCAGGTCGTGGCCGTCCCGTCCATCGCCGCCATCGCACCTGCCCCCGGGCGGACCGTGGTGACCTCCCTGGAACGGGTCGACGTGCCTTTTCTGCGCTCTCTGATTACGTCCGTTCACTGAGCGTCGCCGTGAATTGAGCGGAAACTCTGGGCGCTTGCCCGGCTATTTTGCGTGACGATTCGGAGCATCGAATTGTTTACCGGCCAGTACGCCGGGACGTGATATTTTTCACGTCGACGGCAGTCGACAGCGCGCGCCGGACGTGCTCCACTCCGTCAAAACGCGGTGCGGTCGGGGTGGTTGTGTCCGGATTGCGGAACACCGCGCTGTTCGTTCCGCCGTCCGGATATCGGTACGGCACTCCTTGTTATCTGCCCGTGACGCGGGCTCAACTTCTCCGTGTTCGGGGGCGGTCCACCGGAATGCCGGTCCCCAGCAATTACGGGTATCGTCGCCCCGCTCAACACTGCACGGCCGAGGGCCGGAAGAGGGAGAACAACGAGGATGAATCGCAAGCTACTGGTGCTGCCGGCCCTGCTGGGCCTCGCCGCGCCCGTACTCGCCGGGTGCGGTGACTCGACCGGCGGTGGCGGTGGCGGTGACGCGGTCGTCATCGGCACGACGGACCACATCGAAGTGTCCGACGAGCTGCCCTCTCCCGTGGACCCGGCCACCTCGTACGACGGTGGCACGTACAGCTTCTTCAACAACACCTTCCAGATGCTGCTCGGTTACTCGCGCAGCTCCACCACCCCCGAGCCGGACGCCGCCAAGTCCTGCGGTTTCACCGACACCAAGTCGGAGGTGTACCGCTGCACGCTGCGGGACGGCCTGAAGTTCGCCAACGGCCACGACCTCACCTCGGAGGACGTCAAGTTCTCCGTCGACCGTGTGCTGAAGATCAAGAGCGACTTCGGCCCCTCCAGCCTCCTCGCGAACATCGACAGCGTCGAGGCCCAGGACCCGAAGACCGTCGTCTTCCACCTCAAGGCCCCCGACGCGACGTTCCCGTACCGGCTGGCCACCCCGGCCGCGGCCATCGTCGACAGCGAGGTCTACAGCGCCACCCAGCCGCTCAACGGCCTGAAGATGGAGGGCTCCGGCCCCTACAAGCTCGACTCGTGGGAGGACGGCAAGGCCGTCCTCAGCGCGAACCCGAACTACAAGGGCCTGGTCAGCAACCGCAGCAACGACAAGGTCGAGGTCCGCTTCTTCGCCTCCGCGAAGGAGATGATGAAGGCGCTCACCGACGGCGAAGTCGACCTGGTGAACCGCACCCTCACGCCGGACCAGATCAACGCGGTCGAGCAGGGCACGGTCGAGAAGGTCAAGCTGACCGAGACCCCGGGTGGTTCGGTCCGCTACATGTTCTTCAACATCGACGACCCGTCCGTGAAGCCCGAGGCCGTCCGTGAGGCCATCGCGCGCGTCATCGACCGTGACACCCTCACGCGCGACGTGACCGGCCGCACCGCCTCCCCGCTGTTCGGCGCCGTCCCGACCGGCATCACCGGCCACACCAACTCGTACTTCAACGTGTACGGCGAGCCCAACCGGAACAAGGCCGCCGAGGTGCTGTCCTCCGCCGGCATCAGCACCCCGGTCAAGATCACCTACTCCTACCCGACGGACCGCCCGGCCACCCCGAACAAGGAGGAGGCCGAGAACGTGAAGAAGCAGCTCGACGCCACCGGCCTGTTCGAGGTGACCCTCAAGGGCAGCCCCTGGAAGACCTTCCTGCCGGGCGCCGTCAAGGGCAAGTGGGCCGCGTACTCGCTCAGCTGGCTGCCCGATTTCCCGGACGCCGACACCTACATCGCGCCGTTCTTCGCGGAAGGGTTCCTCGACCTCAACTACGGGGCCGGGGACATCAAGAACTCGCTCCTGCCGGCCACCCGCCAGTCCGCGAACCGCAGCAAGACGGACAAGGACTTCTCGCAGATCCAGAACATCCTGGCGCAGGACCTCCCGATGATCCCGCTGTACCAGGACAAGCAGTACGTCGCCAGCCGCGACGGCATCACCGGAACCGAATGGTTCCTCAATTCCTCCTCGACCGCCCAGTTCTGGGAGATTGGTCGCGGTGTGACAGGATGAGCCACCCGCTGGGCGGACCCGGGAATTCCCCCGGTCCGCCCGGCCGGGGCCGGCCCCGAACGACGAAGCTGTGAGGGAAGTCTCGTGAGGAATCGAGTCCAGCGACTGGCGCTGCCGCTCTCCGCGACCTTGACGGCGGTCGTGGTCGCCGGCTGCGGTTCGGGAGGGTCGGACGGCGA